>NZ_JAUBUN010000025.1:71145-116756 GCF_036702665.1 Microcoleus sp. Aus8_D2 | reverse complement strand
GTGGAAAATCACCCCCCGCTCGCGTGGAAAATCACCCCCCGCTCGCGTGGAAAAATACCCCCCGCTCGCGTGGAAAATCACTCTCCGCTCGCGTGGAAAATCACTCTCCGCTCGCGTGGAAAATCACTCTCCGCTCGCGTGGAAAAATTGGCAAAAATTGCCGGAAATCCCACTGTGCGAGCTGTCGCGAGCTCGCGGGAAAGAATAGCCCACTCGCGGGCAAAAATCAACAAAAATTGTCGGAAATCCCACAGTGCGAGCTGTCGCGAGCTCGCGTGGAAAATCACCCCCCGCTCGCGTGGAAAATCACCCCCCGCTCGCGTGGAAAAATACCCCCCGCTCGCGTGGAAAAATACCCATCGCTCCCGTGGAAAAATACCCATCGCTCGCGTGGAAAAATAACCCTCGCTCGCGTGGAAAAATCCACATAATTTTCGTGGAAAAATCCACATAATTTTCGTGGAAAAATCCACATAAATCCCGTGGAAAAATCTACATAAATCCCGTGGAAAAATCCACATAAATCCCGATCGCACTATTTGTCCCGTAGCCAACTAATTACCAATCTTGGCTACCAAGCCGGCGGCCCGCTAAAGCCCGCACTTGCTCGTCTGCGTCGGAAACTGCGAGCGATCGCACCAGCGGCAAAGTTCCGGCATTTTCGGGATAATGTTCGATAATTGCTTCGAGTGCTGTAAACCGGGGATTGTAAGCAAAAGAACCTATGCGGTCGTAGGGATCGGTAAGAGCTCTCTGGCGCAAAAACTCAAACATTCCCGGCTCGTCCTTCCATCCCCGAATTAACTCTACCAGGGCGATCGCCCGCACCTGCGAATTTTCATCCTGCGCCGCCCTAATTTTCAGCCACTCAAAAGTTTGAGGCCCATTTGTCCGCCCCCGGGCTAACTTTTGCAAAGCGATTTGCCTGATGGCGGGACTCTCATCGCCCTCAGCTTTAGCCTCCAGCATCCCCAAAGTTTCAGCAGCATCCGGCCAATTGCGAGCGAGTTCCTGCACCGCCACTTCCCGCACCTCCTCCTCCCCAGAATCAAGCTGAATTTTCAACCAAGGCAAGGTTTCCGGCTCTTGTGCCCATCCCCGCGCTATTTCTCGCACCAGCACGCTCAGCAACTGAGAATCCCGCTCCGACTCCGCCAGTTGTTTGAGAAAAGGCAGCGTCTCGCCCCGGTGCCGCCAGCCTCTTGCTATCTGTTCCACGGCAGTTTCTCTGACGTTGAGGTGTTTGTCTGACTCGGCGAGATTTTTCAACCAGTCAAAGACTTCGAGATTGCCTGAGGGCAGTGTGGCTGCGGCTGCTACTACTACTTGCCGCACAGTCCAATAATCGTCTGAGCTAGCAACAGATTGCAGCAAGGGCAATGTCTCTGGGCTGTCGGGCCAACCGGAGGCAATCTGTTGCAGGGCTATTTCGCGCAGTTCGGCGTCGAGATCGCCAGTAGCTATATTTTTCAAAAAAGCCAGAGTTTCGGGGTTAGAGGGCCAGCCAGAGGCAATTCCTTGGACTGCTGCCTGCCGGACGGTGGAACTCGCGTCGGACTCGGCGAGATTTTTCAACAGCGGGTAAATGTCTGGTTCGCCCGGCCACTTTCGCGAGGCCAATTCTTCGATCGCTGCTGTGCGCACTTCTTCGCTGCTGTCGGATGTGGCTAGGGTTTTCAGCAGCAAGCAAACCTCGGCATCGGCGGGCCAGCCCGCTGCTAATTCCCGCACCGCTACTGTTCGCAGGGTAGAACTTCCTGTCTGGGCAAGGTTTTGGAGCAGGGACGGCGTGCCTAAAACGCTGTGCCAACCTCTGGCTATTTGTTGCCACGCTACCACTCGCACTCCCAAATTTTCGTCGGATTCGGCGGCCGTTCTCAGCAGCAGCAGGGTATCTGTGCGATCGCGCCAACGAGAGGCCAACTGTTCCAGCGCGCAGGTGCGGACTGCGGGACTGCGATCGGACTGAGCTAGAGCGGCCAGCAGCGGCAAGGTATCGTTCTTATCGGGCCAACCAGAAGCCATTTCTTGGATGGCGGCCGATCGCACTGCCCAACTTCGATCGGATTTAGCGAGGTTTTTGAGCATCAGGTAAATTTCAGGTTCGTCGGGCCAACCGCGGGCTATGGCTTTGACTGCTGTGGCCCGGACTTCGCCGCTGTCGCTGGAGTGAGCGAGTATTTTCAGCCAGGGCAGGGTTTGCGGGTCGTTTTTCCAAGTTTGGGCGATCGCGGCGATCGATCGAGCGCGAATTTGATAAGTTTCCTGCAATTCTTGAGCGCTTTGATAAAGAATCAGGAAAACCGTGCCGTATTGCGATAACTTTTTTAAAGCGTTTAACAGTTTTTCTTCTGTTGTTTTATTAACGCCATTTTTAACTTTAAATAGGCATTCTGCTGCCAAAAATAAATTAATAAATTTTTCTGGTTGACCGTTTTGCTCGGTCAGATATTCTATAATTTCGTTCGCCGTTTCTTTGTCGAGTTTGGCTGCAATTTCTCCGAGGACTTCGTGTAAAGATTCGTCCCGCCACTGCTGCCCGAAAACTTGTGTTTTGAGTTCGCCCCCAGTCAGTTGACCTGTTTTGAGTTGTGCGTCGATTAACTCTGCCACTGTCTGGGGATTATTTTCGGAAACAAGTTTTTTTAACAACATACCGATATCCTGCTCCCTAGAGTTTGTTTGTATTGAAAATCCGAAATCATCTCTGGTATTAGTTTAGAGCTTTTTGAGCTGGGCGAGTAGGTCGTCAATCGACTCTATTTTATACTAAAACTACTTGCCAGCGTAGCGCCCCAATGCAAAATCCGCCACCACCCACGGGAATGTTGGGTGTTGGCGGATGACGATCGCACAATTAAGCTGCGAAATCTAGCTAACAGCTACTTGGACGCGATCGGCTGCAACCCGAACCGTAAAAGTCGGAATTTTTACAGTTTCATCGTCCAAACACTGGCCAGTAGCCAAGCTGAAATTCTGCTTGTAAATCGGAGAAGCAACTTTCAGAGTGCCGCTGCGATCGCCCACAAGTCCCCGCGACAACACAAAAGCCTTGCTAAACGGGTCGTAATTGCTCAAAGCATAAAGTTCATCTCCGTTTCCCACTCGGAAAACAGCCACCTGTTCCCCAGCAACCAAAGCGCAAACTCCTGTATTCGGGGCGATCGCATCCAGGGAGCACACATCTACCCAAGTTGTCACAGTCTCGGAAACCTGTAATGATTGAACCATTTTTTTTCCTGTTAATTTAATACAATTTCCTGACCAATTTCCGGTTAAAAACCGCTAAATTGGTTTGATCGTTCGGACTTCAGTCCTCCTAAAACTGATGCGGACTAAAGTCCTCATTACAAACGTTATCACGCTAAATAGGTTTGATCGTTCGGACTTCAGTCCTCCTAAAACTCCTGCGGACTAAAGTCCTCATTACAAACGTTATCACGCTAAATAGGAGCATCTCATTTTTGCAAAAAATATTTTTTCTTTGAGTGCTGTCCCCGCTCGCGAGGTGTATATCGCGAGCGGGGACAGCACTATAAAATGCCAAACTGAGATGCTCCCCGCTAAATTGGTTTGATCGTTCGGACTTCAGTCCTCCTAAAACTCCTGCGGACTAAAGTCCGAACGATCAAACCCGAGCGCCTTTATTTGTCCGCAACTCCAGCCAGAGCCTTTTCATGCTCGTAAGCAGGGCGAGTTTGTCCCCGTTCCTCGACACGAACAATACTCGGATCTGGCAAATCGGAATTCACAAAATGCTGGAACCGCTGCACCTTTTGCGGGTCTTCAATCGTCGTTTTCCACTCGCATTGATAAGTATTCACCAAATGCTCCATCTGCGCCTCCAACTCAGCACAAATGCCCAGAGAATCCTCAATTATCACCTGCTTCAAGTATTCAAGCCCGCCCTCAAGCTTATTAAACCAAGTAGCGGTGCGTTCCAGGCGATCGGCCGTGCGGATGTATAAAATCAAAAAGCGATCGATATACTTAATCAAAGTTTCCTTATCGATATCAGACGCCAGCAAAACTGCGTGCTGCGGCTTCATCCCGCCATTGCCGCACACATACAAATTCCAACCTTTCTCAGTAGCAATTATCCCAAAATCCTTGCTTTGAGCTTCCGCGCATTCGCGAGTGCAGCCCGACACAGCAGACTTAAATTTGTGAGGAGCTCGCAAACCGCGATAGCGCAACTCAACCTCGATCGCCAAACTCGTCGAATCCTGCACCCCAAAGCGGCACCAAGTGCTGCCCACACAAGATTTTACAGTCCGCAAAGCCTTACCGTAAGCGTGTCCAGACTCAAATCCCGCATCAATCAAGCGGCGCCAAATATGCGGCAACTGATCCACCCGAGCCCCAAACAAATCGATCCGTTGCCCGCCAGTAATCTTAGTATAAAGCCCAAAATCCCTGGCAACTTCTCCCAAAGCAATCAGCTTCTCCGGCGTAATTTCTCCGCCCGGTACGCGCGGCACCACCGAATAAGTACCGTCGCGCTGAATGTTTGCCAAATAGTAATCGTTGGTATCTTGCAAACCGACGTGAGACTTTTCTAGAATATGGTCATTCCAAGTAGAAGCTAGCATCGAAGCAACAGCAGGCTTGCAAATTTCGCAGCCGCGCCCTTTGCCGTGTTTGGCGATCGTCTCATCAAAGCTTTTCAGTTCTTGAGAGCGCACCAAATGGTACAATTCTTGACGGGAATACTCAAAATGTTCGCAGAGGTGATTTTTGACCGCAAACCCGGCTTTCTTCATCTCGGCCTTAAAGATATCCGTCACCAAAGGCACGCAACCGCCGCAGCCCGTACCAGCTTGAGTGCATTTCTTGACACTGCCGACATCAGTTAAATTGCGATCGCGAATCGCCTCACAAATCTGCCCCTTGCTGACATTATTGCAAGAACAAATTTGAGCAGAATCCGGCAAACTGTCCACACCAAAACCAGCAGGTGCTCCGCCTTCGCGCGGCGGCATCAACAAATCTTCAGGATGTGGCGGCAAAGCAATTTCATTTTGCATGAATTGCACCAAAGTGCCGTAAGCAGAAGCATCTCCCACGAGAATCCCGCCTAAAATCCGACTACCATCTTGATTTAAAACTAATTTCTTGTAAATGCCTTGGAAAGTATCAGCAACAACAATCTCTTTAGCATCGGCAGAATGCGCAAAAGCATCACCAAAACTCGCCACATCCACACCCAAAAGTTTCAGTTTTGTGGACATATCCGCACCCGTGAAAGTGCTAGTGCTAGCATTTTGGCTGTCATCCGCTGCGCTGCTCAAAATATCTGCTGCTACGCCCGCCATTGTATACCCAGGCGCAACTAAGCCGTAGATGCGATTGTGATAAAGTGCGCATTCGCCGATCGCATAAATATCAGGATCGGAAGTTTGGCAGCTATCATTAATCGTAATGCCGCCACGTTCTCCCACTGCAATCCCGCAATCTCGGGCAATTTCATCGCGGGGGCGAATACCAGCAGAAAACACAATCATATCCGTTGCCAATTCCGAACCATCAGCAAACAGCATTTTAGTAACTTTGCCATCTTCGCTGACAATTTCGGTGGTAGATTTGCTGGTGTGAACTGAAACCCCCAACTCCTCAATTTTGTTGCGGAGAATCGCACCACCAACCTCATCAACTTGCACGGGCATCAGCCGCGACGCAAACTCAACCACATGAGTTTTCAAACCCATATTTTGCAGAGCGTTAGCACATTCTAAACCTAACAAACCGCCGCCAATTACTACACCAACTTGACAATTTTTAGCATAATCTGACATCGCCTCCAAGTCGTCAATTGTCCGGTAAACAAAAGTGCCTGCCGCGTCTTTGCCTTTGATCGGCGGTACAAATGGATAGGAACCGGTGGCGAGCACAATTTTGTCGTAGGGAACCTCTAAACCGTTGGCTGAAGAGACTGTTTTTTGTTCGCGATTGATGGCGACTGCTTTGTCACCTATATGAATTTGAATGCTGTTTTCTTGATAAAATCCTGGTGGAACTAGAGATAAGTCTCCGGCTGTTTTTCCAGAGAAAAATCCGCTGAGGTTTACGCGATCGTAAGCAACCCGCGGCTCTTCGCAAAAAGTAATTAAATTCCAGTGTTGGGCAGCATCCGAGCCGACCATTAACTCTAGGAACTTGTGACCTACCATGCCATTGCCGATTACAATGAGGTTTTGTTTGGCTGTCATTAGAATCTATTTTATCCTGTTTATCAGTCGTTGGCTTTATTAATATAAGACTTTTTTGTAAAGTTTTGTATTAATAGATACAAAAAATCATATTTTATGCAATTGTTGAATGCTCGCGATTGCATTTTTGCATGATGTCTGGTGACAGTTGACAGTTGATAGTTGATAGTTGACAGTTAATAGTTGATAGTTGACAATTCACAGGCCCGGAGATTGTTCGGTAAATATCCATTGTGAACTGTCAATTGTCCCCTGTCCCCTGTCCCAGGTCAACTGTCCACTGTCCCAGGTCAACTGTTTAAGCTCCCATACCCGAATACTGCTTCAAACCCTGGCGCCACAGCCAGCGATTCCACACAAAAAACACCACACCCCAACCCAGCATCACCAACAAACCGCGGCCGATATCTACGGGTAATCCGATTAAAATTGAAGCGGGAAAATGAATCAAATAAGGAAACGGCGTCCACAAAACTACTTCGCGTACTGCGGCGGGAAACACTTCTAGCGGCGCGACAAGTCCCGATAAAAACAGGTAAATCAAAAACCAGAATTGTTCGATCGCACTTGCGCGCTCTATCCAAAAAGCAAACAGCGCAAAGGTATACTGGATCAGGAACCGCAAGCAAAAAGACAAGACGACAACCAACGAAAACAGCAAAAACCTGCCGAAACTCGGCAGCCAAAAAGACTGCGGGTAAAGTGCAAAAAACAGCAGCACTAATCCGAATACAAAAGGCAGCCTCGCAAACCTTTCGGAAACGTGAGATGCGAAGTGGTGCCATACTGGATCGAGAGGCTGCAACAATTTATTAGATAACTTGCCTTGGATGACTTCTTTTTCAAACTCCCAAATCACCCAAACGATATTAGTTTGTCGGACAATGAAAGCTGCCAAAAAGTAACGGCCAAAGTCGATCGGCTTCAGCC
The DNA here is from genome assembly GCF_036702665.1 of Microcoleus sp. Aus8_D2. NCBI lineage: Bacteria > Bacillati > Cyanobacteriota > Cyanophyceae > Oscillatoriales > Microcoleaceae > Microcoleus > Microcoleus sp. Aus8_D2. The sequence goes on along the minus strand of NZ_JAUBUN010000025.1, from coordinate 109,617 downwards.
CGAATTGACCCGTTTGTGCCGCCTGCATCCACACGCCCATCAAGATAAATGGCAAAGCTCCCGACAGCGCCCACAAAAACAATTCCGCCCGGTATTCGAGCATATAAGCGTAGTGAGTCAGTAGCAAAGTTTTAGCAATTCTGATGATTCTTTTCATATCAATTGATTACCACATTAAAAATATTTAATCCCACCAAAAGAGGGAGGCAGAGCCTCCGGATCTGCGTTGCCAGGCTCTTCCTGGTAACGAGAAGTGTAATGATAAGTAATCATTGAAATATTTGGGAGAGTATCCAAATCCCGCTCCTCCTAAATCCCCCTTAAAAAGATTCACTTTGACGCTCTTACTCCCCCCTTGGTTCGGGGAGTAGGGGTCGAGTAGGGGGCAAGCTAGGGGGGAACTCTACACTTTACCCGTGCGAAAAACGCGACCGATTACCTCTTCAATAGGGGGGTCGGTGACAGTCAAATCTATCACTTCCAACTGCGCTAAAATCTTCGACACGCTCGCCGTCAGCTCCTCCCTTTTGACCAAAAATCGGACTGAATTACCTTCAATTGATTCTACCTCGCCGTAAGCAAAAGCGCTATCTTTTGCCAGGGGTTTGGCTAATTTTACTTGAACTTCTCGATCAGGTGCAAACCTGTCGAGCAATCCGTCCAAACTGCCATCATAAACTAATTGCCCTTCATGGATTAACAAAACACGCTTGCACAAAGCAGTAATGTCAGCCATATAGTGACTTGTCAAAAGCACAGTTGCTTGATAGCGCTCGTTATATTCTCGCAGAAATTGCCTGACACTAAACTGGGCGTTGATATCCAAACCTAAAGTCGGTTCATCTAAAAATAATACCTCCGGCTGGTGCAGCAGCGCCGCCATCAATTCAGCTTTCATGCGTTCGCCTAAAGATAGCTTACGCACCGCCTGATTTAACTTGCCTTCGAGTGACAGCATTTCTGTCAATTCTCCGATGCGCCGCCGATAATCTGTATCGGGAATGCCGTAGACTGCACCATTGATTCGCAAAGAGTCGAGCACGGGTAAATCCCAAATTAACTGCTGTTTCTGCCCCATGACTAAGGTGATTTTTTGCAGAAAGTCTGCTTCGCGGCGGAAAGGAGTGCGATCGCACACACTCACAGTACCACTAGACGGGTAAATCAAACCGGTCAGCATTTTCAGTGTCGTAGTTTTGCCCGCACCGTTAGCGCCGAGAAACCCCACCACTTCCCCAGGTTCAATACTGAAAGAAACGCCCTCAACTGCTTTGATATTGCGGTAAGTGCGGCTGAAAAAGTGCTGTAGGGTTCCTTTCAGTCCCGGTTCCTTAATGGCTACGGGATAAACTTTGCTTAAGTCTTTAACTAAGATAATTGGCATTGGCTTAACTTTTAACTTTTATTTTAATGTGCGATTTGGCGATCGGCTTGTGCCAAGATGGAAATAATTGTAAGATATCCACGATCGCAGCATTACACAAAATTTACAACTATGGTACTCACCCCCGATAATTCAGGCATCCCTCGTTTGGTAGGAGACAATACTGCTGAAAATATTACACTTGCACCGGGACAACTTGCCAGTTTTCCTGGGGGACTTTGGATGCTGGGTGGTAATGATACTGTTAGGGGCGCGTCAGATGCAGAAAGGATTTTCGGTAACGATGGTAAAGACAGTCTGTTAGGCGGTGCCGGCGATGATTCTATTTACGGCGGCAAAGCTGATGACGATGTTTTGGGAGAAGCTGGAAACGATTTCTTGACGGGAGATAGAAATAGTGATTTCGTTGATGGCGGTGCGGGAAATGATTTGCTGCGCGGGGGGCAAGGTGTTGATTTGTTAGTCGGTGGTGAGGGTAACGACACTTTAATTGGCGACAGAGATGTCGATATTTACAAAGGAGGTATGGGCAGCGATGTGTTTGTTTTTAGAGTCGATCAAGCTGGAATTAAAACCGTTGGCATTGAACTGCCTGACGCGGTAATTGTGGACTTTGATAAGTCGAGCGATTCCATCGGAATTAGTGTGGCATTTACCAGCAGCAATATCTCCTTTGAACAAGTAAATTATAGCTTGAACGATCCGAGACTGCTGCTGATCGATCCTGCAACTATATCGGGGGGAACCAGTTTGTTAGCCAAGGGCGGCATCTCGCAGCAAAGTCTCGATCCTGATGGCAACGGGCGCGTGGAAGCTACTAATATTAGATTTGGTGTTACTAATGCTTTGTTGGGTACTGTGTTGAATGTGACTCCGGCAGATTTAACTGGCCGTTTGATTAATGCTAGTTCTCTGCTTTAATTTGTAGGTGTAGGGTGCGAACTAAGCACCTTACTAGATTTTATCAATTAAATAAATCGGTTCTCAAAAAAGTGAGGTATGTCCGGTTTGGCCTATGCCCTATGTCCGGTTTGGCCTATGCCCTATGCCCTATGCCCTATGCCCGGTTTGGCCGTCAAGTACCTCATCTTTCTGAGAAAGGCTATAAATCTGATTTTGATCTGGAAACCGCAGATGTCAGGCAGATGCAACACAGATTAACGCAGATAATTTTCAGATCATTGGGAATGAATGCAATCTAGTCTACTAATAATACCAATTTCAAAATAATTCTTGGTACAATATTTGAGGTTGAGTTTGTTTGCTCAAATATTGTTGCTGGTGCGTCGCTCGGTGAATTGTCCGTCTTTTTTTGATACAATCGATGGATCCACACCCTACCAATAATGACTGATGACTGATGACTACTGACTAATGACTAATGACTAATTACCCTTTTCCATGGCCCACTGCATCAAACCGGGGAATAATCGATAGGCTTCCGACGCCAAGAAAGCAGGGCCGACGGTGACTTCTGCACGCTGATTTTTAACAGCATCCCAGATTGCTTTAGCAACATCTTCCGGCTGGCTTGCTCCGGGAGTTTGCAGCATTTCGGTCATTTGTTGGCGGCGCAATTCGACTGCGGGCTCGTCTCGATCGCGAAATTGAGCTCTTTCGAGAAAATCGCTGTTAATCAAGCCCGGATGCACGGCGCAAACGTGAATACCTCGGGGCGCCAATTCCAATCGCAAAGTTTCTGTCAAACCCGTTACTGCATATTTGCTGGCGCAATAGGCAGTCATTTGAGGTAAGGGCATTTTGCCGCCAATGGAACCAACATTGACGATCGTACCAGTTTGGCGATCGAGAAAATGTGGCAAAATTTCTTGAATTGTGTTAACGCAGCCCCAAAAATTGGTATTCATTAATTGGTGGAAGTCTTCGGAGGTGGTTTGCTCGATCGCCCCAGCGAGACAAATCCCAGCATTATTTACCAAAACATCAATGTTGCCGCAGGTATCCAGGGCTTTTTGGACGATCGCCCGTACTTGTTGAATATCACCCACATCCCCCGCAATAGGGACGGCCGAAGTGCCTTGACGCTGCACCTGAGCCGCTGCTGCTGCCAATCTCTCCGGCTCCCGAGCCACCATCACCACATCGTAACCTTTACTGGCAAATAACAGTGCCGTTGCTTTGCCGCTTCCTTGAGAAGCGCCTGTAATCAAAACTGTAGGAGCCATAGATCGTTTTAAGTTGGGATTTGTCAGCGTTAACTGCGAGATTAACTGATTGTTACACATTTTTTTATTAAAAAGGTGAGGCTGGAGGCGATCGCCCCCAGCCCCTACCCATCGGCTGATTGTGTAATTCCTGACTCTTTTAAATCAATACGGTTGACTTAACACTATTTATGCCCCGGAGATCCCCCTCGCATCCCCCTTCGATCGGGGGACGAAAGAGAGCTTTCTTGTCCCACCCCCTACTCCCCTTGGTTCGGGGGGCGCCGGGGGGATCTGTCTTAAGTCAAGCGTATTGTCTTTTAAATCACCAGAAAATCACTCGCTCCCAACAGCCCGCTGACTCCACTGACATTTGCCAACACTGAGCCTGTCGCAGCAATTTTTATCACATTTCCACCAACAGTCTGGGTAATGTCTAACTGTCCGAAGCTCAAGCCATTGCCGAGGATAATCTTATCGCTATCGGTGTCAAAATTGGCGATCGTATCAATCCCACTCTCAAGATTTAACAAAAAGCGATCGCTACCTTCTCCGCCGATTAGAAAATCGTCACCATTTTCGCCACTGAGGAAATCATCTCCCGCACCACCAAGCAAAGTATCATTACCCTTGCCACCGTACAAACTGTCATTGCCTGCACCGCCTTCCAAACTGTCAGCACCGCGGCCTCCAAATAGGATATCATCGCCACCGCCACCTGTCAGCGTATCGAGTCCCCTGCCACCGTAAATACTGTCATTACCGATGCCACCATCAAGGGAATCACTAGCTTTTTTACCACTGATAAAATCGTTACCGCTGCCGCCGATTAAAGTATCGCTATCATCAGTACCGACCAGATTTTTCCCCTCATCACCAAGAATTTCAGGAGAAGTATTGCCAACTTCAATGATATTGCCTTCGACAACCGGAGTAGGGGCTGGAGTAGGGGTTGGAGTCGGTAGTGGATTTCCTTGAATTTTGGCAGTTAAAGATTCGCCTGTATTTTCCCAAACCACCTGTGCGATGGGTTTTGTTCCCGCAGCCGCTTCTTCAAGGGCGATCGCACTTTCACCTAAAGCCACCTTTTGCACTTTCGCAATTTGCGAGGGAATAAACTGTGGCAAAAAGTTAGATTTAACTCGATCCGTTTTTTGATTTGCCTCAGCCATTACCTGTGCAGCTTGCGGGGTAATTTCGGAAAGTTTTTGGGTGTTGAGATTGCTGTCAACTTGTTTGACGTTGGCAACAGATTGCTGGATAATGCTTTCTATCTGTGCCGCATCACTCAAATCGAGGGAACCACCGGATTTAATTTTACTGTTAATTGCCGCGACAACAGCTTTGGTAATTGCACCATTATCCGCCGTAGATGCACCGTCTATCAGGCTGCTGGCTTGGATAATGACGTTTTGGACTTTTGTCATGGCGACTAGAGTTTCAGCACCACCAGGCTCATTTTTGGCTGTAGAGGCGATCGGATCTAAGTCTAATAAATCAACTCCCGCAGGAATAGACAAAGCAGATTTAACCTTTGATTCCGCTTCAGTTTGCGACATTCCCCCAGCCATCAAACCAGTTACCAAACTGGTTAATGGAGTAACAACTGTGGCATCACCAGGTGCAGAAAGAGGATTTTCTAGAGGCAAACCTGTCGCAGTATCCGTCCCGCCAAAAGCAACTAAATTGCCTTCTTCTGGGTCAATTTGTCCATTTTTATTTTTGTCGAAACTCCCCAAGGGAATCTCGATATTATATTCACCTTTGGCATCAGTAGTAGTTGATGGTTCGTCGGTATCTATGACGCCATTTTTATTAGCGTCTAAGAATATCGTTGCACCGGAAATGTAACCATCAGTCACTTTACCAGATTGTCCTAATGGGGGAACCAGGGGAAGCAAACGTGTCCATACATTGCCGAATCCTATTTGGGCTCTGAGATTAATCAAAGCTGTGGATGCATTATCCATAACTGTGGATAAGTCTACACCAAATGCACCATTGGAATCAAATACAACTTTGGAGTCAGTAGTAGTTGATACTTCATTATCGCTATTGACAACTGTGACATCGGCTGCATTTAATCCAGAATAATTGGGATCGTTGCTGACAGCAGGCGCGGTAACAATAGTATAAGTTTTATTCCCATCAGCTACACGGTCATCAACACCTGTTATCGTAACTGTCTGCGTTAGATTCCAATTAACAGAATTGAAGGTAACAGTTTGCGATGAAGTTACTCCCTCTGCCGCATTATTGCTACTCAAACCAATTCTGACCTCAGCAGTCGGTTCGGTGTTGATTTTGATGGTAAATTTGTCTGTGCCACCTGTTTCTGTAGTTACTAATCCCCATGTCGGATTAATAATAATCCCTGGACTTTCACGTATAACTGTTGGCGTTGGCGTTGGCGTTGGTGTAGTTAGAGTTGGAGTTGGCGTTGGTGTAGTTAGAGTTGGTGTTGGTGTTGGTGTAGTTAGAGTTGGTGTTGGAGTTGGTGTTGGTGTTGGAGTTGGTGTTGGTGTTGGTGTAGTTAGAGTTGGAGCTGGTGTTGGTGTAGTTAGAGTTGGAGTTGGAGTTGGTGTAGTTAGAGTTGGAGTTGGAGTTGGTGTAGTTGGAGTTGGAGTTGGAGTTGGAGTTGGTGTAGTTAGAGTTGGCGTTGGTGTAGTTAGAGTTGGTGTTGGTGTTGGTGTTGGTGTTGGTGTAGTTGGAGTTGGCGTTGGTGTAGTTGGAGTTGGCGTTGGTGTAGTTGGAGTTGGAGTTGGTGTTGGTGTAGTGGAAGTGGGAGTGGGAGTGGGAGTTGGTGTTGGTGTAGTGGGAGTAAAGTCATCATATATAGTCACCGAGTAAGGGTCTATAATCGTATACTTAGCGGTAGCATTAATAATAGTAGGTTTAAAGCCAGATGCGATCGGATTTGACAAAGTAACAATAATCTCTTCGGTGCTTTCTGGCACAGTATCACCCAAGATATCCATAATCAGGGTTTTGGATGTTTCGCCCGGAGCAAAATCGATCGTGCCTTTGATACCAGTTGCCTTAGAAGTACCCCCAATATTGTTGTAATCGCTGCCATTAGTAGTATTGCCAGTAATGTCATAATTAACACTACTACTAGATGTAGTATTGCCGCTGCGAGTCACCGTGAAAATGGCGGGGGTATAAGCAGTCCTGCCTTCAATTATGAGCTCAGAGCCATTTGCGATAGTAGGATTGATAGTAATCGCGTAATCAACTGCTGCATCAGATTCTGGAGTGTTCAGCAAAACCCTGATATTACCAGAACTGTTACCAACTAAATCGAGCTGGTTATCTCCATTAATGTCTACTATTTCAGTGTTGCGACCAGGGTAAAAAGCTTCGCTTTTACTATTGAAACCGCCAGTCCCATCTCCCCACAAAATGATACTAGAAGTGAGACTATCAACGAGTAAATCAAGTTTTTTATCGGCATTAAAGTCTGCTGAGCGAACGAAAGATGGGCTAACTCCTCCATAAACACTGGTGGTAGAACCAAAACTGCCATTGCCATCTCCCAATAAAATAGAAAGGTTATTAGAGCCACTATTTACAGTTACTAAGTCAAGCTTGCCATCTTTGTTTACATCTCCCACAGTCATAGAAATGGGGGATTTTCCTGAATCGAAGTTCGTGGCTTTACCAAAACTACCTTTGCCATCTCCCAAGAGTACGGAAATATTATTAGATTCTTGGTTGGCAGTTGCTACATCGAGCTTGCCATCCCCATTAAAATCTTCGATAGCTAAAGATTTGGGATATGTTCCGACACTAAAATCAGTAGGTTTACCAGACTTGCCATTGCTATCTGCCAGGAATACGGATATGCTATTAGAGCTGGAATTAAAACGAACTAGGTCAAGATTTTTATCGCCGTTTAAGTCTTTACCAAGAGGGGATGTGAAAGTTAAACCATAACCCAAACCAGACTTTGTTGCCGGATTCAAGTTGCCTTTCCCGTCTCCTAATAAGATATAAAAGTTTTGAGAAGTAGAGTAAAAGTTAGAAATTCCTAAATCAGCCTTGCCATCACTATTAAAATCTCCTGGTAAAAAATAGTCTGGTGATACTCCTAAATTAATCTTGGGGCCTGGACTAAAGCTGCCTTTGCCATCTCCAAAGAAAATGCTAATGTTGTTTGATGAATTAATTTCTTTGTAAATGCTAACGTTGTTTGATGAACTATCCATGGTGGCTACATCAGGCTTGCCGTCACCGTTAAAGTCTCCGGTTGTGACATTGTTGACGTAGATGCCTGGCTTGTATTCCTTAACTTCAAACATTGAGAGAACGTGGCTGTAAGTGGCCAATACCTCTGGTTTCAAGGCTAAAGGTGTTTTGATTTTTCCGGTTTTGATTTCGAGTTCCCAATCGCCGCCCTTGGCTGTACTTCCTGTCAGATTCTGGGAGGCGGCAACGCTAGCCCCGGTTACTTCGCTTAGCCTTTTGACAAAGGCCATACCTCTGTCGCCTGCTGCTACTTCGCATCCATAAAGCAGAATTTCTGGTTGAATTTTTTCTGCGCTAGGGCTTGAGGATTGCGAATTTTTTGGACTGATTGGTGTCGCAAACCACTGCTGTAAAGAAATACGATCGCGCTCAATGCTATCTGCATTCAATTTGCTGTTGCCCAATTGCAAGCAGCCCGGCGAGCCGTGGGAAATTATGTGAATCGCTGAGACACTGCGATTTTGCAAGGCTTCGGCAATTTGTTCGACGCCGCTGCGACTGGCATCTAGTTGAATGACTTCGGTTTCTGGGCTAATACCGTTGGCTAAGACTTGGGCTTCTGGTACGGCGCTGTCGATAAATGCGATGGATTTGGTAATTGTCTGAGTGATTGAGTTTGCCATGATACACCTCTAAATATTTTGCTTAAATTGGATACAGTCAAATTTGCGGCTAATTCGGCAATGTATTCTCTAGTTAAAACTTGTAATTGATCTAACAATCGCAACTATTCATTATGTCAATTCATAAAAGTCATAACATTGTAACTGCTCAAAAACCGCTGAAAAAACACAAAAACCGCTGGTAAATTAGTGAACAGTCAGGCTAGAATCACCTAAGCTCGTTGGCTCTCGTTCAGATTCTCTAAAATCACCAGCGGTTATTGATTAGTTACAATTTACTCAAGAATCGAAGGATTCATCTTGAGCGTTGGAGTTCCTTCCCTGACACCCTTGTAGATGAATTTTATGCCTATAATTCCTCCTAGTTGTAAAAAACATACATCTGTCAGAGCCCCTACCCTCGGCTGATTAGATAATTCGTGACTCTTTTAAATCACCAGAAAATCAGTCGATCGCAACAGCCCGCTGACTCCACTGACATTTGCTAACACTGAGCCTGTCGCAGCAATTTTTATCGTATTTCCGCCGACAGTCTGGGTAATCTCTAACTGTCCGAAACTCAAGCCATTGCCGAGAATGATTTTATCGCTATCGGTGTCAAAATTGGCGATCGTATCGATACCACTATCTAGATTTAACAAAAAGCGATCGCTTCCTTGTCCTCCGATTAGAAAATCGTCGCCTAAATCGCCGCTGAGAAAATCATCTTGCAAACCACCGATCAGAGTATCATTTCCCTTTCCACCATAAAGAGTGTCATTCCCTTCGCCTCCATCTAAACTGTCAGCATCATTGTTGCCAAACAAGAAATCTTCACCGTTAACTCCGAGTAAAGTATCAGTGCCTTTACCGCCATACAGAGTATCATTGCCACTGCCGCCATCGAGGGAATCATTTCCTTGATTTCCATGAATCCAATCGCCGCCTCCCAAACCGGAAATAGTATCATTTCCTGCCTTCCCAGTAATCGTATCGCTATCAATGCCACCTGTGATAGAATCATCACCATCAGTGGGAAAAAATTCACTGGGAGAAGGGTTACTTAGCTCAACTTCACCACCAGTAACAGCACCGCCAGGCCCCGAAGATGGCGGGATTTGTCGAATTTGAGCATCTAAACGATCGCCCGTGTTTTCAGTCACTACACTTTGAATGGATTTAGTGCCTGCACCTGCTTCCTTTAAATCTTTGCTAGTTTCTCCGAGGGTGACTTTTTGGACGTTAGCAATTTGGAATGGAATTGCACTCGGAATAAAATTAACGACAACTTTGTCAGTGCTTTGATTTGCCTCAACCATCACCTTAGCAGCATCCGGTGCCTGTTGAGCAATTTTCTGGGTGTCGAGACTTGGATCGATTTCTTTTGTGCGATCGGCTGCTTTGTTAATAATGCTTGTCAACTGTGCGGGATTGGTCAAATCGAGAGTACCGCCCGCTTGAATTTGACTGTTGACTGCGCTGACAACAGCTTTAGTAATCTCAGCAGCAGAAGCAGTTGATGCACCGTCAATCAAACTCGCAGTTTGAGTAATGACATTTTGCACCTTCGTCATCGCCACTAAAGTTTCAACACCGCCCGGTTGATTATTTTGAGTAGCTGCGATCGGATCTAAGTCAGTCAAGTCAACATTAGCCGGAAGAGAAAGTGCTGCTTTGACTTTTGCTTCAGCTTCCGACGGTGGCACACCTTGGTCAATTAAATTTGTCACCAAACTCGTTAACAGCGTCACAACAGTCGCATCAACAGGTGCAGAAACAGGCGTTTCTAATGGCAAACCAGTAGCAGTATCCGTGCCACCAAAAACCACAATATTACCTTCTTCTGGATCGATTTCGCCATTTTTATTTTTGTCGAAAGTCTCGAAGGGTACTTCCAGATTGTATTTACCATTACTGTCAGTCTTGGCTGAGGGTTCACCAACATCAATAACCCCGTTTTTGTTGGCATCTAAGAAGACAGTCGCATCTGCAATGTAACCGTCCAGCGCTACACCATAAAAACGTCCCAAACCCGCGATCGCGTTCTGATATAGAATCTCAGACCAAAGATCGTCGCTGATTGATTCAGTGTTAGTGTCGTTGTCTTGGTTAGTTACGCTGACATCGGCTGCATCCAGGCCGTTATAATTTGGATCGGTACTGATAGCAGGGGCTGTGATGATTTTGTAACCTTTATCGCCCTCTAGTTCTTGATCGTCAACTCCTGTTACGGTGACAGTTTTGGCGATATTCCAACTATTAGGAGTGAAACTTAAGGAAACTGGAGAAATAGTTCCCTCGGCTGTATTGGAACTGCTTAAATTAATAGTGACATTATCGGCAGGTTGGCTGTTTAGCTTAACAGTAAATTTGTCTGTACCACCGTTTTCTGTTGTCGTTAATCCTGTTGTTGGACTGAGAGTAATACCAGCGATAAGAGTTGGAGTTGGAGTTGGAGTTGTCGTCGGAGTTGGAGTTGTCGTCGGAGTCGGAGTTGGAGTTGGAGTTGGAGTTGGAGTCGGAGTTGGAGTTGGAGTTGGAGTCGGAGTTGTTGTCGGAGTGGGAGTCGGAGTCGGAGTCGTTGTCGGAGTGGGAGCCGGAGTTGGAGTTGGAGTTGTAGTTGGAGTTGGAGTTGTAGTTGGAGTTGGAGTTGGAGTTGGAGTTGGAGTTGGAGTAATGCTGGCGATATTAGTGAGGGTGATATCAGACGGATTTAGTTTGTCGTATTTTTGATCGGCACTGACAGCAGGTTGGGTGATAATTGTGTAAACTTGGTCGTCGTCTTCTACCTTGTCATCAACTCCTGTTACCGTTACAGTTTGCGGAGTATCCCAATTATTAGGAGTGAACTTAAGAGAAGCTGGAGAAACTGTTCCTTCTCTTTTATCGGAACTAATTAAACCGATCGCTACATCAGCAGTCGGCTGTCTATCTAGTTTGACTGTAAATGCAGCCGTTGCCCCTGCTTCTGTAGTTCTTAATCCCGATGTTGAACTGACCGTAAATCCAGCAGACCTAGGTATTGGCTTTGATATATTGTCAAGGGAACTTATGTCATTAATCGCAACTGTCATTTTCCCATAATAATTTTCCAAAAAATCAGTTTTTTTATCTCCATTAAAGTCAGCAGATACAGAATAGCTACCTGTTAATAAAGTTTCGGTATAAGTGTTGAATTTGCCACTGTTGTCTCCCCACAAAATGAATTTTGGGATCGAGTTTCCGACGACTAAATCATTTTTGCCATCAGCATTAAAGTCTGCTATTTTAATCGAGGAAAGGCTGATTCCTCCGTAAAAGCTAGTTGCTGTTCCAAAATTGCCCTTGCCGTCTCCTAAGATGACGGAAATGCCACCCAATAAGCTGTATACGCTGTTGGTTGAGGCAATGTCGGTTTTGCCGTCTCCGTTTAGATCTCCGACCGCAATGGCATCAGGTGTTTCTCCTAGATTAAAGTTGGTAGCTTTACCAAATTTGCCTGTGCCATCTCCCAATAGGACGGAAATATTTGTAGAGAATTCATCGGCAGTGATTAGGTCTATTTTGCCGTCTCCGTTTACGTCTGCCCAAGCTAGGTCAGAGATGTTTTGTTGGATATCAATAGCCTCGGGTTTGCTAAACTTACCCGTACCGTCTCCTAAGAGGACGGAAATATTTTTATTATTATAGGTTACGTCTACGGGAGCTAAATCGAGTTTGCCGTCACCGTTGAAGTCGATTGGATAAATGGATGTGAATGGTATTCCTCCTACATCGAAGTTGGTGTAAGAAGTAACGCTGCCTTTGCCGTCTCCCCAAAAAATCGAAATTGTTTTATTATTATTAATACCTAATAAATCAGTTTTGCCGTCTCCGTTGAAATCTCCGGCTTTCAAATCGTAAGGTTTTTGTCCTAACGAAAAGTAGTTACCAATACCGATTTTACCTGTACCGTTACCGAATTTACCTGTACCGTCCCCTAGTAAAATACCAATTTCATTACCGCTGTAAGCTACAGTTGCTAAATCTGTTATGGTGTCGCCGTTAAAGTCTCCTGTGATGACCTGAAATGTAGTTCTTTGATATGTGGTGGATTCGTTGAATTCTGTTATTTTGAATAGAGTAGCCATAGTTGATTCTCCTGATTATTGTTTGGTTTTACCAATTTTAAAAATGAATTAGAAATGCTCGCCAGTTTCATTTTTCGTACTTAAGATGCTACAACAAGCATTTTTGAAAGTCAATTCATAAAAATCATGACTTTATGTTCATAAAAGTCATATTTGTTAAATTATGTTACGAAAGCTAGACAATATCGACAATCTAGCAAATTAAAAATCTAAAAGTTAAAATAGTTTGTTCGCACTGTGATAGGAAATTGTAGGTAATTGGAGTGCAGCATAAAAAGCGGAGTTGTATAGAACCCATTTGATATCTTTTAGTTTTTTGGTTGGGTGACGAGAAATATAGAGAGAAACCGGTTTCTGAGATTTACGCAAGGGGCGAGAAACCGGGTTTCTACGAGTTTTTGGTTGGGTGACGAGAAATATCGCGAGAAACCCGGTTTCTGAGATTTACGCAGAATAGATCTCAAATGGGTTCTATACACAGAAATGTATTGTTGGCAATGGCTTGCCATGATTTTGATGAATATTTTCAATTCATACAATACTGTTTTTGTTAAATATGATACTAATACCAAGCGTGAAAAATTGCTGCTACGGTTATTAACTGTATAGAAATTATCTGTCCGGCAGCATAATTCTCGGCAGGACACGGCAGTGCCGTTTCCCTACAGGTGAAATTTTCTAATTTCTGATTTTGCAATATTTTTTCAAATTGGTATATAGCCCTTCTCAGATAGATGAGGTATGACTGACAGGTTATATAACTCATAAAATTAAGAGGGCCCAATCCCAACTACGTCCGCGAATCTTTTTGAGAAAGGCTATAATTTCAAAAAAATGCTATAAAATTTGAGGTTGAGTTGGTTTGGTTAAATATTGTTGTTGGTGCGTCGCTATGTAAATTTTCTGTTTTTTTTGGGAAGGAGCGAGGGCGACACACCCTACTAATATTGTTGGATTTATTTTTTAAGTCTAGTTGATGAAATTTAGGATTTTGAGTTGATAAAAATCATTTTTGTCAAAAGTACGATCGCCCGCAAGCATACCATAGACTACTTGGGGCGCTCTCAAAAAAAATACTCTAATGGAAATTTAAATGAATATTGCGAAAAAACCGCCGAATTGGTCGATCGCCCTTGTCTTAATTATCGGCGTGTTAGCCGTCTCAACCGCATCAATCTTAATTCGGCTGGCCAACCTGAAAGCAGGCGCGGGCGGCCTCGGTTTCAGTCTCGTGCTCGCCGCCTCTCGCTTGACTTTATCTGCTTTAATTCTGCTTCCGGCTTGGCGGAAAATTCAGTGGAAAGCCCTACAACCCGGATCTCGGCGCTATGCTGCGGCGGCGGGTTTGTGTCTCGCCCTGCACTTTGCTCTCTGGATTACCTCACTGTCTTATACTTCGATCGCAGCTTCCACAGCCCTCGTCACCACAAATCCGGTTTGGGTAGCGCTGTTATCCCGCTTCTGGTTTGGTGAAAAACTCAGCAAAATGTCGATCGCTGGCATTACTATAGCGCTTGCTGGGGGAATGGCGATCGCCCTGGGGAGTGCGGGCGCAGAAGGTGCCGGCAGCAGTCAACTGTTGGGCGATTTCCTTGCTCTGGCTGGTTCCTGGGCTGTCAGCTTGTATCTGTTGCTGGGCCGGGAAGCTCAGCGGCGGGGATTGGGAATTGGCGGTTATATCGCGATCGCCTATACTGTTGCTGCGATCGTCCTCCTGCCTTTACCCCTCATCTTCGGCACCAGTTATACAGGTTATCCAAACATTGTATATTTGTATATTTTGTTAACCGCCGCCTTGCCTCAATTAGTCGGCCACACCATTTTAAACTGGGCTGTAGTGCAGATTTCCCCAACTCTGGTAACTCTTGCCATTTTGTTTGAACCCGTGGGGGCGAGTTGTTTGGGTTATTTGCTGTTTGGGGAAGTGCCCGCACCAGCGGTACTTGGAGGTGCCGGAGTGCTCCTGTTTGGGGTAGCCGCCGCCACTTTCGGATCCCAAAAATCTCAGTGAAAAGCAGAAAAAGATAGAAAATATCTTCGCTTGTCCACTATCCACTATCCACTGTCAACTGCTATAAAAACCTAATTTCTGTCTCTAATTGTAAAAATTGCAATTGGAACTTGCGCTTTTTGCATCGAATGTGAAGAAATGTAACATTCGCAACAAACTGCCCAAAAAAGTCTTGATATCTTTCTTTTGGTAGATGACGCAAAAACATATCGAGACCGGAAAAAATGTCTAAATTAATTGTTGGTTTAAGTGCTAGTTTATTGGCATCTGGATTATTGGGTGGCTTTGGTGAAGTCGTTCAACCACCTGCTGCTAACAATGCAATCGTTGCCGAAGCTAACGAACAAACACTCATACAGCAAAATCGGGATTTGCTATTAAAAAATGGTCAAACAGCTAAGAATATTGCTACTAAATTAGGCGCAGCAGTTAGCAACGAGGCAGCGCCATCTGGTAGCAATCCCTTGCAAGTTAACCAAAAGCTAATCTTACAAAACAGAGCTACTTTTACCAGTATCGCTACAAAAGTAGGCGCAACTGTACCCAGCGTAGCAGGCCCAGGTGCTGGTGACTTAGCTGCTGAAAACCACAAATTATTGTTGGGAAACAGACAAATTGTCCGTGCGATCGCTGAAAAATTAGGCGTTAAACTGCCCGCTCCCCCAGAATTAAGTGGCAGCATGGTGCAGAAAAATAACACGCTGCTGCAAGGCAACGGCAAGGCTTTAGCCGCGATCGCCGCCAAAGTCGGTGCAACAGTCGCTAAATAGGAAAATGCGAGCGATATAGCCGTTGTTGCCATATCGCTCGCCCTCTGGCAATACTAATTCGCTCCCTCGCGCGCTATAAGTCTTCTAGGGTAGGCATCTTGCCTACCCTAGATTTTGTTTTGGATAATTTTAATGACAATCTGTTGCGAGTTTGAACAAGCGATCGCCCTTTTTGGCACTATATTTGGCAGGCTCTATAGTTTCACAAGCCTCTTTGGTTAGATATTTGCCACTGCCGTTATCCTGAGGCAGGATAGATATCAAGCACAAATAATATGCTTTCCACTTGCATCGGCATCATAACTTTCCGAGTCCAGCGCTTTTGGCTCACACTGCGGTATCCTGACCTATGCAACGCCGGTTTGATATGACCCGTCAGTTAAATATTGACTCAAAATTAAAAAATATCAGCATTTTTACTTTCTGCTTTCTGCTTTCTGCAATTAGGGTGACTTTCGGAGAATAAAATTATGCTCCCAGAACAACTACAGCGCATTATCGGCTACTTTCTCGAAGAAGCCACAGAACACATCCAAATCATCGAACAAGGCTTGCAGGGCTTGCAAAACACCGTGCAAGCTCCCCAAAGGATACACCAGCTCATCCGAGCCTCGCACTCGATTAAAGGCGGAGCAGCCATGCTCGGATTTAGCAGCATTCAGCGAATTGCCCATCGTTTGGAGGATTATTTAAAACTGCTCAGAGAATGTCCGATCGCCATTGATAAGAGGCTGCAATCGCTGTTAACCGAAGTTTTTGACATTTTAGCAGCCCTCGTGTATAAAGTTTCTAAAGGTTTTGGGCTCAACCACGAAGACGCAAACCAAATGCTATCCCTCGCCGAACCGGTTTTTGACGAACTCGACGCTTACCTGAGAGTGCTGATTCCTACTCGCGTGACTGTGAGAGCAGTAACCGACGAACACATTCACCTTTTCTCCGGTTACTGTACTTCCCTGGGGGAATTTTCCTCCGCCATGGCGTCGCGCGTTGGTTTGCTCGGAGGCACTATTACCCGCCACGAGCGCGAAGGCGAGGGCATACGCCTTTATGTTGACATTTACCTGCCGCCTTACACCCGGATCGAAAACATCCGCCAAGCTGTCGAACTCTCAGGCGCTATTATTGGGACTGTTCAGACGCAGCGCGACTTTTCGCTGCTGGCTGCGGATTATCCGGTTTACCAAAGTGCGATCGAGCGTCCCGCAATTTGCACGGGATGCCGCTACTATTACGGCAGAAGCGACGGCGGCCACCTGCTCAACTGCACGATCCATCCTCGCGGCCCGGAACATGAAGACTGTCGCGATCGCGAACCAGAATAAAGATTGTAAAATCAGGACTCCGAACTAATAGGTGGAACCAGGGAACACATTAGTAAAAACTAATATTCTCCCTGACATCTTTCAGACTGCCCGATGCCAATTTCTTTCTGCTTCCTTCTTTCCTAGAGCGCTCAAATTTTATTCGTTACATCCGTTACATCCCGTACATGGCTCGTTGCCGAACTTCCTGCTTCTAAAACTCCCCTAAAAGCTGATACCGCAACTCGAATTAATTGCATCATGCTCGCAGGATGTCCCACTGCCCAGACATTGATCGTCAGACAAGCGATCGCCATAGCTAACAAGATGTATGTCGGAGGCATTACTACCCCGATCGCGAACCAGGTAAAAACGTGAAATATCATTGCTGTAGCCCAAAGACCGGCCACAACCGCAGACGCCCAAACTTGCATTCGAGGTCGGTTTAGTCCTGTCAAAATCCCTGTCTGCAAAGTAGTCAGCAAGTTTGCCGGAACTAAAAACGCACAGATAGCTACGCAGTAGCTATGCGAAAACTCAGTAACTGTATTGAAGTCGAGCATCAGTCTAATTGTCGGGCCTGTTGGATATACTTCAAAAGCTTAACGTGACTTGACTTTCAGATCTTGTCACCCTTACCTTAACTTAATATTTTCGTCAGTCTGCCGGTCTGAAGACACATTCCTCTCCCCATTTTTATAATTAGAAAATATTACCACAAATATTTAAATTATGGAAAAATATTAAAACGACTTGAAGAATGGCAACAATTGCTGCGATAATTAATATCGGGGATCGCTCGAATAGAAGAGCTCAGTCCGTAAAAACATCCAGAATGCTCGCGCCAGTCTAGCAGCAACACAACGGCAGGCTAATTTTCGACTCCATGATTTTCGACACGCGGATGCTCGGAGGATACATGGTCAGCGTCGGTCAAGCAATCGAGCCGTTATGGGATAGAACAAGATAAGATTATTATTAAAAATCTAATTTGAACTCGCATCTAAAATCGATATAACCCTCTCGAAATTTTACAGCGGAAAACAGAGACAATGGACAGACCAAGCACAATCCCAGCACTCGAAGAAGTTGACTTGACAAACTGCGACACAGAACCCATTCACCTATCCGGGCACATTCAGCCCCACGGGGTTCTCCTTGTTGTACGAGAACCTCAGCTAGAAATACTGCAAGTCAGTGAAAATACGCAAGATTTATTGGGAGTCGATGCCAAAAGTGCGATCGGTCAAGATTTGAGCTTATTCTTCGATAGAGTTCAGCTAGAAAAACTCAAGGCCTGTTTGCAAAACGAAAACTTAAAAACCGTCAATCCCATTAAACTGTCTGTCAAAAAAGCAGGCAAGTCTTTAGAATTTGACAGCATCCTCCACCGAGGACAAGGAATTTTGATAATAGAGCTAGAATTAGCAACCACCACAGAAAATCTTTCCGTTTTTAGCTTTTATCATTCAGTCAGATCCACTGTCAGCCAAATTCAAAGCGCCAAAAATCTCAAAGAATTATGTCAGCAGACTGTGGAAGAAATCCGGAAAATTTCGGGATTTGATAGAGTTATGACCTATCAATTTGACGCCGAAGGCAACGGTGCTGTAATCGCTGAAGACAAAGTAGAAAGCCTGAGTCCATTCCTGGGCTTAAATTACCCCAAATCAGATATTCCCAAACAAGCCCGAAAACTGTATTTGTTAAATTGGTTGAGGTTGATACCAGATATGAATTATCAACCAGTCCCCATCATTCCCCCCAAAAATCCTGTTACCAAGCAGTCCCTAGACCTCAGTCTCAGCGTGTTGAGAAGCGTTTCTCCCATTCACATAGAATACCTGCAAAATATGGGCGTTGCCGCTACTATATCAATCTCGTTAATCAAAGATCAAAAACTGTGGGGATTGATTGTTGGCCATAACTATACACCAAAATACATCAACCATGAAGTGCGAGCCGCTTGCGAGTTTATCGGGCAAGTAATGTCCTTAGAACTGCAATCAAAAGAAGCCAACGAAGACTACGACTACAAACTACACTTAAAATCTATTCAATCCCAGATTTTTGAAGACATATCCACCTCCGAAAACTTGTCAGAAGTGTTAGTTAAATGTCAGCATAATTTGCTGGAAGCAGTCAACGCCGATGGAGCAGCAATAGTATTTGGGGGAAATTGCTATCGAGTCGGGCAAACACCTGAAGGAGAAGCGCTTAAATACTTAACTCAGTGGGTGCAAAACAGCCTAAAAAAAGAAATTTTTTATACAGACTCGCTGACCAAATGCTATCCAGAAGCTGAGGAATTTAAAGACACGGCTAGCGGGTGTTTGGCTATAGCAATATCGCCGACTCAGAAAATATACGTTTTGTGGTTTCGCCCGGAAGTAATTAAGACCGTAAATTGGGCCGGAAACCCCAACAAAGCAGTTATAATAGATGAAGATGGCAGCCACCGACTGTCTCCTCGGAAATCATTCGATTTGTGGAAAGAAAATGTGAGGTGCAAATCTTTGCCTTGGAAGCAATGCGAAATAGACGCTGCATTGGAACTGAAAAAAGCAATGATTAATATAGTGCTGCGCCAAACCGAAAAACTCGGAAAATTAAATAGAGCACTAGAAGCATCAATTGCCAGAGAACGCGAAAAAAGCGAGCATTTAAAAACAGCGATGTACGAGCTTCAGCGGACGCAAACTCAATTAGTGCAAAGCGAAAGAATGTCAAGTTTGGGACAGTTGGTGGCGGCCGTAGCCTATGAAGTTACTAACCCGATTAACTTCATTTACGGAAATCTTAACTATGCCCACGAATACAGTCAAAAAATGATCGAATTATTGCAGCTTTACGAGCAGCACTATCCGTCGCCTTCGCCAGAAATTCAAGCAGAAATAGAAGCAGCAGAATTAGAGTTTATAGTTGAAGACTTACCGAGGTTGCTGGGTTCAATGAAAGTAGGAGCTAATCGCATCCGCGAGATAGTTCAGTCGCTGCGAAATTTCTCTAGAATTGACGAAGCAGAGATTAAAGAAGTTGACATTCATGACGGATTGGACAGTGCTTTGCTGATTTTGAGCAACCGACTCAAACCGAAGCCCGTGAAGCAAAGCTATCCCGTAGGGAGTCGCCCTGCTATTCATCTGGTAAAAGAATATGGCTCTCTGCCCTTGGTTGAGTGTTACGCAGTTCAAATCAACCAAGTATTTATGAATGTACTGACAAATGCACTTGATGCTCTAGAAGATGCCTTTGTCAACGATAATTTATCGCCGCACTCTTGGCACGAAGCAGAAGCAGCCAAGAGCGGACAAATTCGGATCGTGACTGAAGTTTGTCCGGGAGAAAGAGCCGTAGCGGTTCGGATTAAGGACAATGGTTGGGGGATGGAAGAAACAGTTCGCCAGAAAATATTTGAGCCGTTTTTTACTACAAAACCGGTAGGGAAAGGTGCGGGGATAGGTTTGGCGATTTGTCGCGAAATTGTGGTGGAACAACACGGTGGCAAATTGAGCTGCATTTCAGCCCCCGGAGAGGGAACCGAGTTGATTATTGAGATTCCGTTGAGCCAAACTCATCCAAAACTAAATGTCAGATGATTTTAGATTTGAGATTTTGGATTTTGGATTGGGGATTTTGGATTGGGGATTGGGGATTGGGAATGAGTTACTGAATCAGGGTTGGGATATCACCTACAGTTGTATTCTTTTGTCAATAGTCCTGGACGCACAGGTGGTCAGAAACCGGGTTGATGGACGAAAATCCTTTGTTGTAGTCCAAAGATTAGGTAAAAAACCCGGTTTCTTTGGCCTTAATGCGTAAGTCCCGAGTGAAAAAAAGTGCGATCGCCCGCAAAGGCACAAATCGAAAATTCCATTAAAATACAAAAGCAGCTAAGTAGATTTGAGCCAACTCTGAGGAAGCGACTGTGACTGAAAAAAATACCGCCCAATGGGATGCCGGCAGATTTGTCAAAACCTTGGCTTATTTCGGCGTCATTCCCTTCATCGGGAGCATTAGCTGGCTGCAACAATTGTTCGGAAGCAGCAGCAACAGCAAAAAAGACAAACCCAAACTCGTACTGGTAGCCGGTGCCACCGGCGGTGTCGGGAAGCGAGTTGTCAAGCGGCTGCAACAGCGGGGATATCAAGTCCGCTGTCTCGTCAGAGATATCAAAAGAGCAACCGAAATTCTTGGCAAAAATGTCGAATTAGTCGAGGGAGATATCACTATCGCCGAGACGCTAACACAGCGCGTAACTGAGGGCGTAGATGCAGTTATCTGCTGCACGGGCACCAAAGTTCAACCTGTAGAAGGAGACACCCCAACCAGGGAAAAATACTATCAAGGCATCAAGTTTTATATGCCGGAAGTTGTGGATGTTCCCGAAATTGTGGAATACAAAGGCCTGAATAATTTAGTGCAAGCTGTTCGCAGCCAGCTAATTAAAGCAGGCGAAAAAGTCATTTTTGACTTCACAAAACCGAGCCAAGATTTAAAAGAAACTTGGGGCGCTCTCGACGATGTTGTGATGGGCGGGACTAGCGAAAGTTCGATCGTCCTTACAGACAGTACAGCCATCTTCACCGGCAATGTTTCCACCGCCAACTCCGGTGGCTTTGCTTCCGTCCGCACCCGTAACTTCGATTCTCCGCTCAATCTCGCAGGATTTAGCGGCCTCCTGCTGAGGGTCAAAGGGGATGGTAAGCGCTACAAGTTAATCGTGCGTAGCGAGGCTAAATGGGATGGCATTGGTTATTGCTATTCGTTCGATACTGTGTACAATACCTGGATTACGATCGCAGTTCCCTTCGATAAGTTAATTCCAGTATTCCGCGCCAAAACGATTAAAGACGGCGCGAAATTCGATCCCAGCAGTATTTATTCCTTTCAGTTAATGCTGAGCAAGTTTGAATACGACGGCGCGCTGAATCCGAAATTTACACCGGGTGTTTTTCAACTGGAATTAGAATCTATTAAAGCTGATGGCGGGCAGACTTTGCCGCGATTTGTGATGGTGAGTTCGGCTGGAGTTACGCGCCCGGGCCGCCCAGGACTTATTTTGGAAGATGAACCGCCGGCTGTCAGAATGAATGATATGTTGGGCGGAATTCTGACTTGGAAGTTGAAAGGGGAGGATTGCGTGCGATCGAGCGGCATACCTTATACTGTTGTCAGACCTTGCGCTTTGACTGAGGAACCGGGCGGCAAAGCTTTGATCTTCGAGCAAGGAGACAATATTCGGGGTAAAGTTAGTCGGGAAGATATCGCAGAATTGTGCGTGCAAGCTTTGTCAGAACCGCAGGCTTGTAAGGTTACTTTTGAGGTAAAAGAGGGGGAAAATTCTAGTTCTCCGGAAGATTGGGAACGTTTGTTTTCTAGGGTGAAATAAGTATTGTTTGTAGGGCGAGTTTTTGATCTAGGTTCGTAGTGAGGACTTTAGTCCGCAAAAAAAAGGACTGAAGTCCTCATTACGAACTTATAAATACGGATTGTTGAAAAAGGTTTGTAGTGAGGACTTTAGTCCGCATCAAGAAGGACTGAAGTCCGAACGATCGAACCTATAAATACGGGTTGTTGAAAAAGGTTTGTAATGAGGACTTTAGTCCGCATCAAGAAGGACTGAAGTCCGAACGATCGAACCTAGAGTAATTACTAATTACGAATTATTATGTATTTGAAATTCTTCCGACGCTATTCTACGCCTTATTTGTTTCTATTTCCGGCTTTGTTTGTTTTGACTTTGACTGTGTTGTGGCCGGCGGTGCAAGCTTTCTATTTGAGTTTTACTAATTACGAATACGATTTAACTCAAATGCCGCAGTGGGTGGGTTTGAAGAATTTTGAGCGCTTGTGGGGCGATCGCACTTTTTGGCAAACTTTGACCAATACGCTGCTGTATCTGATCTGTGTTGTGCCTGTATTGGTTGTTCTACCGTTGGGAATGGCGATTTTGTGCAATCAAAAGCTGCGGGGGATGAACTGGTTCCGCGCAGCATATTACACGCCTGCGGTGATTTCGATGGTTGTCGCGGGGATTGCTTGGAAGTGGCTGTTTGCGGAGACTGGATTGCTAAATCAGTTGGGGGAAGTGTTGGGTTTACCTCCGGTTTCTTGGCTGGCTAATCCGAAGGTGGCAATTTTTAGCGTGATGGCAGTTACTGTCTGGAAAGGCTTAGGTTATTACATGGTAATTTATTTGGCGGGGCTGCAATCTATCCCGGCAGAACTTTATGAGGCGGCTGCGATTGACGGTTCGGAAGGTTTGCGGAAACATTGGGATATTACTGTGCCGCTGATGAAGCCTTATTTGGTTTTGGTGGCGGTGATTTCGGCAATTTCTGCTACTAAGGTTTTTGAAGAAGTTTATATTATGACTCAGGGCGGGCCTCGCAATAGTTCTAAGACTGTTGTTTATTATCTTTACGAACGGGCTTTTAAGGATTTGGAAATCGGTTATGCTTGTACGATCGCCCTAGTGTTGTTTTTGCTGATTTTGGGTTTGTCGGTTTTGCAAGTTAGCCTTCAGGGTTTGACTCGCAATGATTAGTGGACAGTGGACAGTGGACAGTTGATAGTTGATAGTTGATAGTTGACAGTTGATATCAATTCCGGTGCAGCCTGCATGAGATAATTTCAAGTGTTGTAGGGGCGGGTTCGCCCTGATATTTGCAAGTATCCACAAATTATATAAACCCGCCCCGCCCCTAGGAAAATTCCGATGTAACCCGATTTGATATGACAGTTGACTTGACAGAAGAAAGAGGGAAGAAGATTAAGACGGCGGTTAAAACCGCCCGCCTGCGACTGTAATATTAAGCACAGTATATCTCAGTAATAATATGCAAGTACAAATCCACTTAAAGATTAAGCCAAATAGCTAATGACAAAAATGTGAGACTTGTACTATGGTTGAGTCTATCTCAGCAGTTTTGCCGATCGCCCGCGCCCATCACCCGTCTAACAGAGGCGATCGACTCCCGCCCACAGCACAACTCTGGCAAATTGGCTGCAAACCCTTTGAATTTAAATTTATTAAACTATGATTTCGCTAACAGGCTATCAAATCACCGAAAAAATTTACTCTGGTGTCAATACCGTGATTTATCGGGGAATATGGCAAAAGCACAACCTTCCCGTCATTGTCAAAACCCTGAAAAGCGAGTATCCAACTCTCGAAGAAATTACCCGTTTGAGACACGAATATAAACTCAGAAAAAATCTCATAAATATTGAATATATTGTCAATTGTTACCGCCTAGAAAAAAATCAAAATGGTGTGGCGCTGACAGTAGAAGACTTTGGCGGGTTGGCTTTATCAAAATTTTTAAGCACGACCAAACTCAACTTAATCCAAATTCTCAAAATAGCGATCCAACTAGCTGAAAGTTTGGGTAAAATCCATCAAAACCAGATTATCCACAAAGATATTAAACCGCACAATATCATCATTCATCCTGAAACCTATCAGGTTAAAATTACTGACTTCAGCATCTCGTCGCGCTTGATTATAGAAAACGCAAGTCCCAGCTATCCCAATTTGCTCGAAGGCACGTTAGCTTATATTTCGCCGGAGCAAACTGGTAGAATGAATCGGGCTATTGATTACCGCAGCGATTTTTATTCGTTGGGTGTCACTTTTTACGAGATGCTGACTGGTGAATTGCCGTTTAATGCGATCGACCCTTTAGAATTAGTTCACTGTCACATCGCTAGAATCGCCCCCACGCCCCGCAGTTTGAAGCCGGAAATTCCCGAAGCAATCTCTGCCATCGTGATGAAGCTGTTGGCGAAGACGGCGGAAGATAGGTATCAAAGCGCCGACGGGCTGAGGTTTGACCTCGAAACTTGTCTCGCACAACTGCAAGCTGGTGGCAATATATCTGATTTTACTGCCGGAAATGCCGATCGAGCCGGCCAACTCCTCATCCCCCAAAAACTCTACGGTAGAGAAGCCGAAGTCGCCGCTTTGCTGGCAGCATTTAACCGAGTTAGCGGTGTAGAACCCCCCCAACCCCCCCTTGTTAAGGGGGGGCTTATGGAAAGTTCTTCGCCCCTTGTTAAAGGGGAGATGATTGAGGTTTCTTCACCCCCCTTAGCAAGGGGGGCAGGGGGGGTCGAAATGATCCTGGTTTCCGGTTACTCCGGTATCGGCAAATCCTGCTTGGTAAACGAAGTTCAAAAACCCATAGTTCGGCAGCGCGGCTATTTTATTGGCGGCAAATTTGACCAGTTCAAACGCAACATTCCCTACGCTTCCGTGATTCAAGCATTCCAGTCATTAATTCGGCAGTTGCTAACAGAAAGTCAAGCATCTATCCAGACTTGGAAACAAAAATTGCTAGCCGCTTTGGGAACTAGCGGGAAAGTTGTCACCGACGTGATTCCCGAAGTCGAACTGATTATCGGGAAACAGCCGGAAGTCCCGCAACTGGGGCCGACAGAATCGCAAAACCGATTTAATCGGGTGTTTAAACAATTCATTAGCGTGTTTACTGCCCAAGAACACCCGCTAGTAGTTTTTCTCGACGATTTGCAGTGGGCAGATTCGGCCTCGCTGAAATTAATTGAACTGCTGGTGACAGATTCAGACAGCCAATATTTGTTGCTAATTGGAGCCTATCGAGATAACGAAGTCAGCGCCGCCCATCCGCTGATTCAAACCATTGAAAATATCCAAAAAGCTGGAGCCGGACTCCCAGAAAGAGTCAGCAATATTGTTCTCGCTCCTTTAGAGTTGAGTCATGTAGAGCAATTAATCTCGGAAACTTTAAAAAGCCGCATTTCGGAAAAAATAAAACTTTTCGCCGAGCTACTTTTCAACAAAACCCAAGGTAATCCCTTCTTTCTAACTCAGTTACTGAGAACTCTTTATCAAGAAAATCTATTAGTTTACGATTTTCAAGCGAGTGCGTGGCAGTGGGATCTCGGACACATCCAAGCCATCGGGATTACTGACTGCAATGTCGTAGAGTTAATCGCTCGCAATATTAAAAAGTTGCCTGTCTCGGCGCAGTCAGCCTTAAAATTAGCGGCTTGTATTGGCAACCAGTTTAATTTAGAAGTGCTGGCAATTGTCAGCGAAAAATCTCAAAAAGAAACAGCATTAAGTCTCTGGGATGCTCTTCAGGCGGGTCTAGTTTTGCCGCTGAGCAACGATTACAAAATTCCGCTGGTTTTTGAAGGTTCAGAAACGGGGCTGTCCGGGCTGCAAGATGTGCGGGTTGATTACAAGTTTTTGCACGACAGAGTGCAGCAAGCTGCTTATTCTTTGATTCCCGATGAGGCCAAGCAATCAACGCACCTCAAAATCGGTCAACTGCTGCTCAACAATACTCCCCCCTCCGAGATTGAGGAAAATGTCTTTGATATTGTCAACCAACTGAATTTTGGTGTTGAATTACTCGCAGAAAAAGCCGCTAAAGATGAATTGGCAAAACTGAATCTCATCGCTGGAAAAAAAGCTAAAGCATCCAATGCTTACGAAGCTGCTGTCAGGTATTTGAGTGTCGGTTTGGAACTCATCAATTCCTCTCAATCCTCCGTTAGCGCAGGAGACTCAAATTGGCACACTGATTATGATTTGACGCTGAATCTTCACGTAGAAGCAGCGGAGGCGGAATATCTGAATACTAACTTTGGGCGATCGCAAAAATTAGCTGAGGTCGTTTTGCAACAAGCCACCAGCCTGCTCGACAAAGTTAAGGTTTACGAGCTCCAAATCCAGTCTTATTTATCTCAAAATCAGATAGTAGAAGCCATCGATACTGGTTTAAAAGCTTTGGAAATACTGGGATTTACCCTCTCGGAAATTCCCCCAGAGGGCTTGACTGCAATTCAGTTACCTCAGCTTGAGGAACTAGAAAAAGTTCCGGTAATGACTGATGGCTATCAGTTGGCGGCAATGCGGATACTTTCGGCTGTTGTTTCTCCGGTTTTTGTGGCAAAACCAGAACTTTTGGCGCAGGTGATCTTCACAATGGTTGATTTTTCGATTAAACGGGGTCATTCAGCGCTTGGGGCGATCGCCTATATTTGGTATGGCTTGCTGCTGGCTGGAGCCTTAGGAGAGATCGAAGCTGGATATCATTCTGGACAGCTAGCTTTGAAGCTGTTAGAGCAATTCAATGCTAAACAATTTAAATGCAAAGTTTACCACCTATTTAACACTTTTGTGCGCCACTGGAAAGAACACGCAAAAGAGACAATTGCCCCCTTAATAGAGAGCGTTCAAAGCGGTCTGGAAACTGGAGACTTAGAATTCAGTAGTTATGCTGCTTTAAACAGTTGTTCTTGCCCTTTTTTGATTGGAGAACAGCTAGAAACTGTCGAGCGCAAACAAGTGCAATACTTCACTTTAGTACAAAATCTAAAACAAGAGCTTTCGATGGAATTGCTGGGCATCTGGGGGCAAATCATTTTAAATTTGCGAGGTGTCTCCGCAAACAAATCTCAATTAAGAGGTGAAAAATTTAATGAAGTAGAAATGTTGCCTCGGCTGCAACAAGCTAACAATTATATGTCACTTTTTAATGTTTATCTCGCTAAATCGCTGTTAAATTACTTGTTTAAACAGCCCGATAAAGCAGTTGCTGACGCATCTTTAGCGGCCGAATATGCCTCAGCAGCAATTGGCTTCATGATGATCGGTACGCACAATTTTTACTATTCCCTGGCACTGCTTGCTGTGTATCCAAATGCTGACAGCGAAACACAAGCAAAATACTTAATGCAAGTAGCAGCGAATCAGGAAAAAATGCAGAAATGGGTGAACCACGCACCGATGAATTACCAGCACAAATATGAGTTAGTCGAAGCTGAAAAAGCACGGGTGTTGGGAGAAAAAGACCGGGCGATGGATTATTACGATCGCGCAATTCAACATTCCCGGGAACAGGGATACATTCAGGAAGAGGCTTTAGCGAATGAATTAGCTGCTGAGTTTTACCTGTTGGCGGGCCGCGAGAAGGTGGCTAAGGTTTACATGACTGATGCTTACTACGGTTATATCCGGTGGGGTGCGAATGCTAAGGTTGCTGATGTGGAGGAACGCTATCCGCAGTTGATTGTACGGATGCCGGAAAGCGATCGTTTAACAAGTAACAGCCAGACTTTAACTGTAACTTCTTCAACCGTTACCGGCAGTCACAAAGCTTTTGATTTTGCGACAGTCATGAAAGCCTCTCTGGCTATCTCCGACGAAATTTTGCTCGATGCTTTGCTGGACAAATTGATGCGGATTTTGCTGGAAAATGCGGGGGCTCAAACTGGGTGTTTGATCGCGGCGAAAAACGGTGAATTTGTTATTGAAGCTGCTGCGGGAGAGGTGGGCACAGAGGTGCGGGTGCTCTCATGTACGGGCTTGGATTGTGCGTATCCGCGATCGATAATCAATTTTGTCGATCGCACTCTCCAAGATATTGTCCTCCACGATGCACGCAGCGAGGCAATTTTCAACACTGACCCCTACATCGCCGAACGCCAGCCCAAATCGGTGTTGTGCGCGCCGATCGTCTATCAAGGCAAATTAACCGCCATCCTTTACCTAGAAAATAATTTGGTTCCCGGCGCCTTTACGGACGATCGCCTGGAAGTATTGAAGCTGCTTTCTTCCCAAGCTGCGATCGCCCTAGAAAATGCCCGCCTTTACACAAACTTAGAAACTGCCAACAAACAACTCGCAGAATACAACTTTACCCTAGAAGCAAAAGTTAAAGAACGCACCCAAGAATTATACGAAAAAAACTCGCTGCTTTCCGCAGAAATTAAAGAACGCCAAAAAGCAGAAGCCGCCGCCAGAGATGCCAGCAACGCCAAAAGCGAATTCTTAGCTAACATGAGTCACGAATTGCGAACCCCCCTCAACGGCATTTTGGGTTACACTCAAATCTTTAAGCGCGACAAAAAATTGACCTCGCAACAACAGAATGGAATTGGCGTTATTCACCGCTGTGGCGAACACTTGCTCGCTTTGATCGAGGATATTTTAGACCTTTCTAAAATCGAGGCTAGAAGAATGGAACTCGTGCCGACAGAGTTTAATTTTCCAGATTTTATTCAAGGTATTAATGCTATTTGTAGCATTCGAGCAGGTCAAAAAAACATAGCTTTTAATTGCGAATATCTTTCGTCTATTCCCATTGCCATCTCCGCTGATGAAAAGAAATTGCGCCAAATCTTGATTAATTTAATTGGTAATGCTGTTAAGTTTACTGAAAGGGGAGGCGTTACTTTTAAGGTTTCAGCAGTGGATTGTGCTAGGGATGGAACCCCGACTGAAGTCCTTACTACAAACGTGAGGATTCGGTTTCAAGTGGAAGATACAGGAATTGGGATTGCTGCTGATGAATTGCCAAAGATATTTGCACCTTTTGAACAGGTGGGCAATACCCGCCGCCATACTGAAGGAACAGGCTTGGGATTAGCAATCAGCCGCCAATTAGTCGAGATTATGGGCGGCGAATTGAAAGTAGAAAGCACCTTAGGCAGAGGTAGCATTTTCTGGTTTGAGTTGGAGTTGCTAGCAGTTGACAGCCCCGAGACAAATAAAAAGTATTCCGACAAATTCATTAAAGGTTTCAAGGGTACTAATAAAAAGATTTTGGTAGCGGACGATATGTGGGAAAATCGCTCGGTTTTAATTCACCTACTCCAACCGTTGGGTTTTGAAATAATTGAGGCTGCTGACGGTCAAGATTGTTTGGATAAAGCTCTAGAATTTCAACCGGATTGTATCTTGATTGATTTGGTAATGCCGGTGATGGACGGATTTGAAGCGATGCGGCAAATTCGCAAGTTGCCCCAATTGCAAAATGTGGTGGCTATCGGCACTTCTGCTAGCATTATGGAAGTGGAAAAGCAGGGAAGTTTAGCAGCAGGATGCAATGCTTTTATCCCCAAGCCGATCCGGGCTGAGGAACTTTTAAATTGCTTGCAATTTCATTTAGAGTTAGAATGGATGTACGACGAGTTGCAGGATGGGAATGCTAAATCCGAAAGTTCCCAGAATCACTCTCAAATTCCGGAGGAAAAAATTATCTCTCCTCCGGCAGATGAAATTGCTGTACTTTTTGAATTAGCAATGATGGGTGACTTAGGAGGAATTCAAAAACAAGCAGAAAACTTAGCAAAAATTGATGCAAGATATGTCTCTTTCGCCAGCCATCTGAATCAGTTAGCTAAAAATTTTGAAGAACAAAAGATTTTAGAATTCGTCGAACAATACAGGAAGCATTGAAAATATGAGCATTCTACCTTGGGAAGAGAGCGTTATCTTGATAGTCGATGATAACCAAAATAATTTGGCAGTGCTGTTTGATTTTTTGACGGAATCGGGGTTTAAAGTGTTGGTGGCGCGGACGGGAGAGAGCGCTCTAAAAAAAGCTGAATACTCGCTGCCGGATTTGATATTGCTGGACGTGCTGATGCCGGGAATTGACGGTTTTGAAACTTGCCGGCTTTTGAAGGCTGGCAATTTGACAAAGGAGATTCCGGTAATTTTTATGACGGCGCTGGATGAGACAGAAAATAAGGTAAAAGGATTTAGTCTGGGCGCTGTTGATTACGTTACTAAGCCAATTCAAAATGAAGAAGTGTTAGCTCGCGCTAAAGCACATTTGAGCATCCGCAAGTTGACTCAAAAACTTCAGGAGCAAAATGTCCAGATGCAGCAGGAAATTGTCGATCGCAAACAAGCTCAAATTAACTTGGAACAACTGGCGGCTTCGTTGGAAAAACGGGTAGAATCGCGCACTGTTGAACTTTCTCAAGCCAACGATCGGCTACAGGAAGAAGTTAAGGAGAAGCAACAAACACAGGAAAATTTGCAGAAGTCCCTGCACGATCTTCAGCAGGCTCAATCGCTGTTAATTCAAAGCGAAAAAATGTCAGCTTTGGGGCAAATGGTGGCGGGAATTGCTCACGAAATTAACAATCCGGTAAATTTTATCTGCGGCAATCTCAATTACGTTAGCGATTATACTGAAGATATTCTCAAGGTGCTCGAGCTTTACCAGCAACACTATCCCGAACCCGCACGGGAAATAGCATCAACAGCCGAAGCGGTGGAGCTAGAATTTATCAAGGATGATTTGCTAAAAATGCTACACTCGATGCGGGTAGGCGGCGATCGCATTCGGGATATAATTCTGTCTCTGCGGTATTTCTCGCGGCAAGAAGGGCGGGAAATGGAGCCGGTTGATATTCATGAAGGTATTGACAGCACCCTGATGATTTTGCAAAATCGGCTGAAATTTAAGGCGAACCGTCCCGGGATTGAGGTGATTAAGGAGTATGACTCCGATTTGAAAAATGTAGAGTGCTGCGGTGGCGAGATCAATCAGGTATTTATGAATATTTTAGCTAATGCGATCGATGCGATCGAAGAATCCAGCAGTGAAAAAACATTAGAGGAAATTCAAGCAAATCCCTACCAGATTCGGATTTGTACGAAAGTCAGCAACTCGAACACGGCAATTATTAAAATTTCTGACAGCGGGCCGGGAATCAGCGAGAATTTGTGCGATCGCATTTTTGACCCATTTTTTACGACAAAGCCTGCGGGAAAAGGTACCGGAATCGGGCTGTCAATTAGCTGGCACATTGTGACAGAAAAGCACGGCGGCAGTTTGCGGTGTTGTTCGACACCGGGCCAAGGAACCGAATTTGCGATCGAACTTCCAATTAGACAAAAAGTGCGAGAAATGGCGGCCTCCGGTTCCCAAATAGGAAGCCGCTAATCATTTCCGTTGGGCGCCACACAAAAAAACACAGGTTTTCGATCGTAAAAAACCAGTCGCACGCTCAACTTCTTACATTCATACCAAATCCGATCGACCACAACAAAAAAGGTTTGTAGTGAGGACTTTAGTCCGCATCAAAAAAAGGTTTGTAGTGAGGACTTTAGTCCGCATCAAAAAAAAGGTTTGTAGTGAGGACTTTAGTCCGCATCAAAAAAAAGGTTTGTAGTGAGGACTTTAGTCCGCATCCATTACTAAACATAAAGTCCAAACGCTCGAACCAATCTTATAAAACTCCTCTCAGACACAAGACAATTCGTTCCCAACAATGAAAATATCACAGTCGAGCGGCATTAAATCTGGCTGCAATCTGCGGTTTAGATATCAATCAAACAGCCAGCCTATTCAAGACTACCGTAACAACAAACAAACCTATAAATCAGGCCGTTCCCGATCGTCTTCCGCCGAACTAGGGTCTAATTCCCAGCGACTTTCATCACGGTTATCGAGCATTTCTGCGGTGTGCAAAATAGCTCCGTCGGGCATTTCTATGCCCGCAGCCGCTCCCAGTTCATCAACCATATCTTGGTCGGGAGTTGGAGCGCTTCCCCCCACCAATTCCTCGCCAGTGGCACTTTCTTGTTCCGCCGCAGCAACATCGCCATCATCGTCGCTGATTTGGGAACTGGTTGAACCGTATTCCGAACTGGTATCGTTCAAGGTTGTGATTTCGTCTTCGCTCAATCCCGGTTCAGTGATGACGCCAGTCCCGTAAGATTCAGTAATTTCCTGAGGCAAATCGCTCGAATTATCGCGTTGTTCGGTTGTTTTTTTAGCTCGTTTCTTTGGTTTTGCCATGAGATTTTCTCCTAATTTTTTTATTCACACAACTTTCCATTCCCTGTATCATCCGGCATCGCCACCGACGTGGCGCAGGTGAAAAACCAGATTTCTTCACAAATACCTCGTTTGCCAACGCGATCTTATCGTAAAAAACAGGTTTTTTAGCCTAAGTCCTACGCATGATAATTGCTATCTTCCATCTCAGCTTCTATCCCAAGTAAGAGCTTAAAATTTTCGCGCCCTTTCCTTAGGAATAGAATGCTGGCAAATAAAGTCACGTAGTTCAAGGTAAAAGACCGATGGCGAAAAGGCTTGCCATGTAGGTTTTGCTCCTTCTTCCTTTTTTCTTTTTCCTTCTTCTTACTGTGCAGACTTTAGCAGTATTTAGAGATATCTTGTTTGCAGGTATCAGCTAGAAAAGTTAAGGCGCGAAAACGCAAACCAATCAGTTGCTCGTAGAAAGGATTTAGTTTGCACAACGGCGGGATGCGAAAAATAGTTTTGTCGAATATCTTGACATTTCTGGCAAAGGGACATTGGGCGGGAATTATTTGGCACAGCCAATTTGCTAGTTGAGGATGGTTTACTTCTACTGCATCTAGTTTCTGGCGCAGCGGGTCGAGGAATGCGAATTTATGGCTGCAATCAAAAGCGGGTGCCTGCGGAGCGAAATTTGTGGCTGAATACATAAGACACTTCCTCTGTTACTGAAATTAGAAGTTGATTTTTTTTCATCTTTTATGCTTCACGTTTCTAATTTAAGCTATTTTACTTCGAGCGCAATCAATCTTTAGCTGTAACCGCAATTCCTTTTAGCTTCTACCTAAAGAAATAAATATTTATAAATTTAATGCTTTGACAAGATTTTTGTTATCTAAGTTACAAAAGTTTGCAGTTTAAAATCATTCACAGGAGAGAGGGGCGATAAATTGAAGCGATTTATAATGAGAGGGGGCGCGTTTTTGAGCAAAAAAGCATCGCCCCTTAGAAAGGGCGATGCTGTTTCCAAAGAGCGGTAATTCTATTCGGGAAAATCAGGGATTACCCATTTTGGCGGTTCCGTCCGTTTCCTTCTCACCGCTTCCTCTGCCATTTCTAGCATTTTGTCGAGAGAAGTATTTTCAATAAAGTTGGAAGTTGCTTCTGCGTATTCCCGCTTCGGGCACTTGTCGCCCAAAACGCAGCCGTTGACGCAAGCTACAGCACAATCGACAGTGTTCTCCACCATAACTTTTTTCCTTTGACGGTTCCAACAACTAGCAGGCAGATGCTCTGGGTGAATTTGTCAAGAGACTGCCCTCTATGTTCATTTTACTTTACAAATGGGCGTCAAATGTCGATCGCCAGCGCAAAACTGTTATAAAATCAAAGCAACCTACCAAATTTGCCGATTATGAGCAATTTTCTGCGCCGCTTAAAACTTTTACCCTGGCGAGAAATGCTGCTAATTGCAGCCCTCGTCAACTCCATCGTGATTGGATTGGAGCTATTTTTAGCCTGGGGTTTCACGCAATCACCAATAATCCACAACATCCTGGTGCTTTTCAAAGGATCTTTGCTGGAGATATTCAGGCCTTTTGGTGTCGCAGTGGGAATGGGAGCTTTAGCAGTTTACTTTATAGAGTATCTACAGCAACAATTTTTGCTCAACCGGACTAATCTTTGGATTTTAGCTTTGTGCGTATTTTTGGGTGTGTGCTTAAAGTCTATAGTGTTAGGTTCGATTTGTATGCGTTTATTGGACACTGCACTAATAGGAGTTACGGTGGGAGTTTTTTGGAAAGGCCGGCCTTATTGGCGATAGTTTTTAGTCATTAGTCCTTAGTCATTAATCATTAATAGTGATTGTAGGGTGCGTCAGGGTTGAATATCTGGAGTATAAATTAATAACTTTTGCCCTGACGCACCCTACGATTAGTTACTACAATTAGTGATTGTAGGGTGCGTCAGAGTTGAATATCTGGAGTATAAATTTAATAACTTTTGCCCTGACGCACCCTACGATTAGTTACTGTCAACTGTCAACTGTCAACTGAATGAAATCCCGTACATTCCTCGTTTCCGAACTTACTTCTGATTATGGCAGCCAAAAATCGGGAATCACAGCTTTAGTCAAACTGCGAGCAAACTGATTAATCTGTCTGCCGATTTGAATGTGCGGTTCATCAGCTTCCACAGGAATAATTGCAGCTTTCTTGCCGATTCCGAAACGTGAAACTACCAAATTAGCCGCCTCCAAACCAGTAACATAAGCCTTTTCCTGCGACCAAGAACCGTGACGGGTCACAACCCAATCGCCGCTCATAAATACATTATCATAACTTGTGACCGCAGGCAACAAATACTGATAACTTCCCGGTGCAAAATGCGTCACCGCCCGCGACAAACGAATCGCGCTGCTGTCGATTACTTTAGCCTCCCGAAAAGCCGGAATGCAAGTCGCTAAATCCCGCTGAACTAGGGCAACAATCTCCTCATCTTTCAGGGGAATTAATTGATTGGCGTGATAAAAGTCAGCTTCGATAACTGTTCCAGGTTCGGATCGGAATTCGTCGTGCAAAGCATTCAAATCAAAAAACGTCCAGCCCGTAGTCGAACTAAATCCAAAACAGGCATTGGAAGGCAGCGGAATCTCAATTTTTCTGTCAAACCACAGCCGAACAGCTAACACGTCAACTGCGCCCAAATTCATCACGTCCCGAAACTCTTGGCGGCTTTGCAAAGCTGGGCTGCTGCTGATAATTTTTTGCATTCCCGTTACGCCAACTGCAAAAATAACTGCATCTGCATCGAAGGTTTCGTCGCCGCAGACAACGCCAGTCGCTCGGTTGTTGCTGTCAACTATGACATCAGTAACTCGCCGTTTTGTCAATACTTTGGCGCCGATTTTTTCTAGGCGATCGACCCACGGACGAAAAATTTTTTCTCCGACAGTGCCGCGACACCAAACGACATCAAAATCTGCTTGGTGTGCTAGAATGAAATAATAAAGCATTCCCAAAGCTGCGGCGGCAGAACACTGTTCTCCGGGTGCAAATAAACCTACTAATAACATCGGCTCGAAAGCATCGCGGTACAGCCTTGCAGATACGCCAAACTGTTTGAACAATTCGCGGGCTGTAACGCGATCGTACCGCTGCCAAGCTTCGTCGGAATTGTCGAAATCTAGGACGGCGTAGAGTAATGGTAAGGCTGAAAGCCGATCGACTAATGGCAGCCTTTTAAATCGGGTGTACAGGAAGGTTCCTAACGGTGTGGGAAGTCGCGGCTCGTCCTGAAAAATGGGAGATTCTACTTCTAATCCGGCGGGGGAATACTGACAAGAACGAGTCCAAGGGGTGAAGGGATCGAGTCCTAATTGTTTGACTAACGAAAAGATGTTTTTGTAGGGATACCAGAAGCCGTGAATGCCTGCTTCTACGGAACGCCCGCCTGCGGTTTTCCACCCCGCAACTAAGCCTCCCGGCTGAGGCCCTGCTTCTAATAAAGTTACGTCATAGCCTTGTTCTGCTAAGTGATAGGTGGCGCCTAAGCCGGCCCATCCGGCGCCGACTACGATTATTTTTCTGGTTGGCGATTCTGCTGACATTGCGTACCTCTTTATTCTTTATTTATGATGACATAATTGATAAAATAAAGCGAGATATAGCTTCGCTGATTTAGATGAGGTGTGTCTGGTAATCGGGAATTGGTAATCGGGAATTGGGAATCGGGAATGGGGAATTGGGAATCGGGAATCGGGAATTGGGAATTGTCGTGCTTGACTGCACTCATTTTAGCGGGGCTATAGACGATAAATTATCTGATGGTTAGACGAGGTTTTTTTGACGGCGATAGCTGTTATATTAAAACGTTAAGGTTGGTTTTTTCGCCGAATTAAGATTAGAGTAAAATACACAAACAGAACGGGTTGTCAATATGCAATTGGTTAACTATTTGACTGCTGTTGTTGGGGTAATTTGGCAGAATAGCATTTTTCACTGGGCGGCGCTAATTTTGCTGTGCGCGGCTGTTTGGGGCGAGTACACTTCTGTGAAGCAGTACCAGCGTTATGTGGGCGCCAAAAGCCGATCGACTTCTGAGGCTGTCAACTATTTGAGCTCGAAGTTAGAAAGCGGTACGTCAGGGGCGATCGATCTTTTGCAGCGGGAAACAGCAGCAGACACTTGGAAAGTGCTGCTAGACTGGTTTAGCGAACACTTGGCGGGCGAAATAACCGCTGGTGGCGAGGCTTACAGGGCGCAGGTAAAATCCGGGCGGTTTGTGTTATTTCAGTATCCGGCAATTTTAGGGCGATCGGCACCTCGGAGTCAGTGGCGGTTTGTGCCCAGCGTCTTAGTAGCCCTGGGGGTTTTAGGCACATTTTACGGCATTCAAACCGGCTTGCAGGATGTTAACTTGGGTTCGCTGGAAGATACCAAACAATTGCTACCCTCGATTAGCACGTTGCTGGAAGGGATGAAAACGGCGTTTTCGACTTCTCTGATGGGTTTGGGATCTTCTAGCATATTTACGATCGTGTTGGCTTGGGGCGATCGCGCGCGCGTTGCTAACCAATCCAATTTGCGCAACAAATTAGACAAAATCGCGCAATTACAAACCCCCGAACAACTGTTTTCCCGCGCCAATTCCAGCGGCGGCGATACTGAAAGTGCGATCGCCCTTGCGATCGAGACAATGAGAACCGGATTTGCTCAAATCGTCGAGGCGCAAAGCAATGTGAACTCCCAGGCGATCGGACAGCAAATCGGTTTAGCAATGACCCCTGTTTTCCAAGACATCCGCCAAGAATTATCCGCACTCCAACAGATTAAATCCGACCAAGGCGAACAGATATTAAACAACCTGCTTTCCGGGCTCCGCATCGAAGTAATCGAGCCTGTTGTGGGACGGTTGGATCAAAGCGCCCAGTTAACTCAAGAAGCATCCGAAGCTGTCAGAGAACTCAAGAACGAATTAGGCGGAATATCTTCTAGTTTAGCACAATCTATCCTGACAATTCAAACTTTCCAGCAAGATACATTAGTGCAGTTGCAGGAATTTGCCAACAACTTGCAGCAGATTTTAGGACAGTTTCAGACCGACACCCACGGCGTTTTGCAGGAAATGGCTACCGAAATACGATCGGGAGTTGGAGAAAGCATTGAAGGGATGAAAGCGCAAAGAACAGCCTTTCAAGAAAGCGCCCAAGAAGCCGCCAACACCTTTAGAGGAATTCAAGATAATTTGCAAGCATCTCTCCACACTCAAGCGGAACAAGAAAGAGAAATGCTGCAAGGCGTAGAAACCCGGATGACAAATATTTTAAATGCCACCCACTCCGCTTTTCAAACTCAGTCTGACACTCTGAAAGTAGTAGGCGACGAAGCTTCTGGATTGATGGATCAAGCCAGAGAAAATCTGGTTGGTAGCTTGCAAAATGTTGACTCCATGCTGCAAAACACCCGCGTCACAGTCCAGGAAGAACTAGACAACTTCCGGGTAACGTATCAATCGTCTCTCCAGCAATTCTTTACCCAACAAAACAATTTACTCGAAGGAACATTAGGCAAACAGCAAAAAGGTTTAGCGCAGGTTGTACTCGGCTTGCAGAAAGTTTTCCAAGAAGAATCAGAAAAACGCAAATTGATGTCGCAGCAAGTTGACCAAAGCATGAGCCAAATTTTGACAACAGCCGCAGAAGTCAGTCAGTTTGCTAATTCTGTGGGCTTAAATTCCAGCCAGCGTTTGGCACAGTTGCAGGAATTAGCAAAGATCACCGGACAAGAAGTGCTGCGGGTAGAAAGCGTGTATGAAAAAATGGCAAATCAGTTCAATACAGAAGGAGAAAGGTTGCAAACTACCTATACAAATTTGGTGAATCAATTAAATGCAGCTTTGCAAGCGGAACAAGAACAAGTGCAGCGGGTAGAAAGTGCCTATAAAAACATGACAAATCAGTTCGATCGCGCTTTAGAGTTGGGCAACAATCAATTAATTGGCTATTTGGAAATAACTACGTCATCGCAGCACAAGTTTTTTGAAGAAGCTGATTCTTCGATGGCGAAAGTATGTACTGGATTGCAAGAAAGTTCCGACGGTTTGATGCAGGTTGCTCATTATTTGGTGGCGGCGGCTGATAATTTGGGGACAAAGAAATAAGCTGTTAACAGCAAGGTTTGTAGTGAGGACTTTAGTCCGCAACAAGAAGGACTGAAGTCCGAACGATCGAACCCAAGATTAAGGTTTGTAGTGAGGACTTTAGTCCGCAACAAGAAGGACTGAAGTCCGAACGATCGAACCCAAGATTAAGGTTTGT
>NZ_JAUBUN010000025.1:64029-71045 GCF_036702665.1 Microcoleus sp. Aus8_D2 | reverse complement strand
AGTGAGGACTTTAGTCCGCAACAAGAAGGACTGAAGTCCGAACGATCGAACCTATACGAACCAGGGAAAGTTATATTTATAATGAGATCCCAACTCTTTACTACCAAATTTCACATCAACCTATCATGTACAAGTACCTGACGCTGACACCAGAACAACGTGCTGAATTAGTTCGACAACGCTTAGCCAAAGGCTACCCACCCCACAGACCACCACATCTAATACGCGATCGCACTTTTTACCTGCTCACAGGCACCTGTTACCAACATAAGTATTACATGGTAGATCAATCTCGCCGCCAGCAACTCCTAGATCGGCTATTTGAAGGATTTGTAACTAAAGGTATGGAAATACTCGCCTGGGTTGTATTACCCAATCACTATCATCTTTTGGTACAGGTTGCGAACTTTAACGATTTAAGTAAATTATTTCATCGGGTTCATGGGTCAATATCTCGTGAATGGAATCTGGAAGATGGAGCTACAGGTGGTCGAACAGTTTGGTATAGTTACAGTGATAGAGCTATTCGTTCCGAACGGCATTACTATACAACACTGAATTATATCCACAACAATCCTGTCAAGCACCTATGGGTAAAGTCTCCTTATGATTACGATCAAAGCAGTATTCACTGGTATTTAAAATATTATGGACGCGAATGGCTGCGTCATTTGTGGCATGAATATCCAGTTAAAGACTATGGTCGCGCTTGGGATGATATTTAGAAATAGGTTCAGGACTAGAGTCCTCACTACAAACTAATTAACAATGCAAAAATGAGAAATTTATCCGATTTAGACAACGCACCAGAAACAGAAGAAGAGGAAGATTCCAGCGTACTCCTATCCATCGGCGATTTAATGTCCGGCTTGCTGATGTTGTTCGCCCTCCTGTTCATCACCGTGCAAATTCAACTCAGCGCCAAGGCGAAAATGCTCGATGAAAAAATCCTTCAGGTGGAAAAACTGCGACAGGAATTGCAGCAATATCAAAGCGCTTTTGAAGGACTACCGCAAATTATTGTCAATGCTTTAAAGGGGAAAATAGGAGACAAAGATATTTTTACGGTTGACCCCGGAACCGGAGATGTCAGCATTCGCGATCGCATTTTGTTTGATAATAACAGTTCCGTCCTCAAACCCGAAGGTCAAAAGTTTCTCCAAGCCTTCATTCCCATTTACAGCCAAGTGCTTTTTGCTAACCAACAGTTTGAGAAACAAATTGCTCGCGTTGTCATCGAAGGACATACCAGTTCCAACGGTTCCGATTCCAAAAATCTAGAACTGAGTTTGCGTAGGGCTTTAGCTGTTTCTAATTATATGTTTTCGGATGAGGTAAATTTTCCTAAAAAATCCGAATTACAGCAGAAAGTATTAGTTTCTGGACGGGGAGAATTAGACGCGAATCAGACTCAAAATGCAGCGGGCGATCGCAAAGTCGTTTTCCGCTTCCAATTCCGCCGCGAAAACTTGAATGTTGACGTAAACCGCCAATTACCCTCGCCCGCAGCCAAAAGCCAGAATTCTACCCCTAAATAAATGCTGCGGCTTGACCTGCGGATTTGATATAAAATGTGTGGGATTATTAGTCCTATACGCACGGGTAGCCAAAAACCCTAATGAAATCGCTCTTTCCCGATCGCAAATCGAACATCGAAAATCGCAAATTATATAACCTGTTGCTGCTATTATTTCCTGCGAGTGCATGGCTGATCGTTTTCTTCATTCTGCCGGTGCTAATTGTACTATTGTACAGTTTCTTAGAACGCGGTACTTATGGCGGTATTACTTGGGTATTTACTCTTAGCAACTACCAGCGCTTGTTTAGCGGAGTTTTCTTAGGGGTAATTGGTCGATCGCTCTTTTTGGCTTTTTTGACAACGGCGGCTTGTTTGTTAGTCGGCTATCCCCTAGCATTTTTCATCGCCACCCGTCCTCCCCGCTGGCGAAATGCCTTGCTTTTGCTAATAATTCTTCCATTTTGGACTAACTTTTTAGTGAGAACCTACGCCTGGATCATTCTGCTGCGCAGCGAAGGAGTAGTGAACACAGCCCTGCAAAGCCTGCAAATAATTACCGAACCGTTAAACTTGCTGTTTACGCCTTTCGCTGTGGCGATCGGTCTGATTTACGGCTATTTACCTTTCATGGTTCTGCCTTTATATTCTAGCATAGAACGCTTCAATT
The DNA here is from genome assembly GCF_036702665.1 of Microcoleus sp. Aus8_D2. NCBI lineage: Bacteria > Bacillati > Cyanobacteriota > Cyanophyceae > Oscillatoriales > Microcoleaceae > Microcoleus > Microcoleus sp. Aus8_D2. Next base: position 68,859 of record NZ_JAUBUN010000025.1, on the reverse strand, counting down.
TTTCATTAGTTGAAGCAGCTCAAGATTTAGGTGCAAATGATATTCGGACTTTTTGGCGCGTATTTTTACCGTTGACAACTCGCGGCATTGTTGCGGGTTCTATCCTCGTGTTTGTTCCCGCAGTCGGCGCTTTCATTACACCCGATATATTGGGCGGATCTAAAACAATTATGGTGGGAAATTTGATTCAAAATCAGTTTATGAAATCTCGCGATTGGCCTTTTGGTTCGGCGCTTTCTATGCTGTTGACGCTAATAATATTAGTTCCTGTTTTAATTTATTTTCGCGTCTCCGACGAAACCGAATAGGGGTAAGGTGCGAAATGGGCACCTTACTTGGACATGGGAGCATCTCAGTTTTGCTCTTGTAGTGCGAGCGGGGACGCTCGCACTCAAACAAAAAATGCTTTTTACAAAACTGGGATGCACCCCTTGGACATTCCTGGACGCATCAAAGTTCAAAAACCCGGTTTCTTCATTAATGTCTCAAGCAAGCAGCCATGACTTTCAAAGAAACCGGGTTTTTTTTCGCAAGTCCTATGGGATTTTAACTACAAACATCCACCTACAGACTCAATTTGCTGCCATTGAGACAAGATATCGGCTTCCAAGTGTTTCAGACGTTTAGTTTCAGCTTGGATGTCAATTTCTCGGCATTGTTTTTGCGCTAGCAAACTATCTAACTCGGCTTTGCGAGAATTGATGTCAGCATTCACGCGATCGCACACCTGTTCTTCGTAAGTATCAAAACATTTTCTAACTGCTGTACAAATATATTGCGACTGTTCTTCAGCAATTTGCGGCAGATATTTGACAAACTCTTTCTTCGTCGCAGAAATGAACTGTTGGCGAACATACTCTGCTTGCAATGATACCACACCTGTAAGTAACAGAATTCCCGCAAACACTGAAAGAGTTAAAGAGGCAACAACTACACCAATAATATTTAGCACAAGCGTGACCATGACACAAGCCAAAACACTCTGCCAAAACATATTGAAAGAATGAATACCTCTGTTGAGGTTGTCGGGAATGGATGAAAACATATCTATTGCAACCTCAGCCCAAGTCGAGCTTTCTTCAGGCTTGTAGCTATGTCCGACGGCGTAGAAGCGATAGCCTAAAAGCTTCTTATTCATAGCTTCTACTACTCGTTCATATTCAATTCGGCGATCGGCTGCTTTTTCCTCCAGTTCAGAGAAAGCAGAGGCTATTTTCTGTTTGGCAATGAATTCCCAAGCACTGAGGCGATCGTTCATATATCGCTCGAAAGCGCGTTTAAATGAGGTATAGAACATTGCCCGGTTGTTTTTGTCGAGAAATTGCATGAAATCTAAATCGGGCTGAGTGCTTAAAAAATCCTCTTCAAACGTCTTCTCTAAATCCAGGATATAGGTACGGAAAGAATCGGATATTTCCTGGGAAGTAGTCTCGCGGGCAGTTCTAATTTCTTGCTGGAATTGATTGCCAATTTCCGACAAAGTGGCGAAGTCAGACTGAATCAAATCAATTTTATGTTTCAATTCCTCGACAGTTTCTTCTAGCAAAGGAATGCGGCGGGAGATTGCTCCTTGAAAGCGGTTGCAAGCTTGAAGTGCGATCGCTTTTGCTTGTTCCCGTTCAGCCGCAGCTCGTTCCTCAGTCAAAAAATGATTTAGAGCGGCAAGAAACTCCACAAAGCCAGTACCCTCCAAAGTAGCTTCTGAGTTTTTCAAACGAGTACGCAAGGCCTTGAGAGCAGAAATCTCAAATACTCGCTGCTGATAAATATCCCGACCCCGCTCCTGACAATATTCACTCAGATTAGTTTGGAAAACTCGACGCAGTTTCTCCTCGGCTAATTGCAGTGCCTCAGTGTCTTCTGGATCGACAAGTCCATCTCGAATCCTATCCCAAGAATTGACAATGAAGAAGATAGTTAAACCTCGGTCTTTGAGGTAATTTTGGAGATAGCGGCGTTCCTCCAACGTGCAAGGTTGAGACGCACTCAACACAAAAATTATGGCGTCACAGTTGTAGATATAGTCGAGAGTAAGCTGGTTTCGCGCTTCCGTATCATTCAGTCCCGGACTGTCTACAAATTCGATACCTTTGGCTAGCAGCGGTAGCGGATGTTCTACCACCGCATGGCTGATATCTGGAAAAGCTAGCTGTTTCCCACGCTCGAGAATTTTGGCTTCTTCTGGATCAATTGTATAGCGCTGCTTAAACTGCTGAAAATCTATTGGCTCTGGTTGTTTGTTATCGTTATAGTAAATGGTCGCTTTCTCTGCTGTACCGTATTTTAACACTGTTAACAAAGCAGTACAGGGAGTGACATCGCTGGGAAGTAAACTCTGCCCTAGCAAAGCATTGAGAAATGTGCTTTTTCCCCGCTTCATATCCCCTAATACTAAAAACCGAAATACTCCTTGGCGCAAATTTTCGCTTTGCTGGATGAGACGTTCTATATCTTGAGAGAGTCCTAGTTTTCCCGATGTATTTTCTGATTGCGATTCCGCTTGGGTGAGCTTTTGGGCGAGATTCTCCAACAAAGCTGCTATCTCGTTGCGAACTCTGACGAGGCGATCCAAGTTATCGCTCCAACCAGCCACTTTTTCTAGACTGCTCATGCGTCTTCCCTAGAGTAATGTGTAATTCGATCTTATCACCTCGATCGAGCTAAATTTAGGGTAAGATGCCCAAATGACTGATGACGGCAGGACTGATGACTAAAACAAAACTAGATTTATTTGTTCGGGCGATCGCCAAAAAGTGGCTTTGGGCACAAGCTGCACTAGCATTTGCCTTTCTCTACTTGCCAATTCTCATCTTAATTATTTACTCGTTTAACAGCTCCAAATTTAACGCTGTTTGGCGCGGTTTTACCCTCGATTGGTACGGCAGCTTGTTTAGCAATGCAGGCGCGACGATTGCTACCAGCAGCAGCGCCGGAATTTTGCCAGCACTTAGCAATAGCTTGCTAATTGCAGCCATTTCTACTGTGTTAGCGACAATTTTCGGTACAATGCTCGCGCTAGCGCTGGAACGCTTTCATTTTCCGGGACGCAAAGCAGTGGAAGCTTTACTGTTTTTGCCGGTGATTATGCCCGAAATTACGATCGGCATTTCGCTGCTAGTTTTCTTTACCCTCGTATTTCGGATCGTAGAAAATCTCACCGGAATTCACCTCAACCTCGGCTTACCTACAGTAATTATCGGTCACGTTGTCTTTAATATTTCCTTTGTGACGATTACTGTCAGGGCGCGTTTGGCGGAACTCGATCCTCAATTAGAACAAGCAGCCTTTGACTTGGGTGCTAACGAATGGCGGACTTTTTGGCGCGTGACTTTCCCTCTAATTTTGCCCGCTATTTTCAGCGCAGCACTGCTGGCTTTTACTCTGTCGCTGGACGATTTTGTCGTGACATTCTTTACCACCGGTGTCGGTTCGATGACGCTGCCGCTATTGGTTTACGGCATGATAAAATTTGCAGTGACGCCAGCAATTAATGCCATCTCAACTTTGATGTTGCTAGCTTCTTTATTGCTGGTTGTATCGTCGCTAAGAGTTAAAAGAAGTTAAAAAACTTGCTTTGTGTGTCATAATTAATTTTGCCTACAACTAACAAAACCCATGAAACGCCTCCTGACTTTCTTACTTTTGTTTGTGATGAGTGCAACGGTGGTTTTCGGATGCAGCCGCACAGGTGGCAACCAGCAAGTCCTCAGCATTTACAATTATGCAAGTTATATCGCCCCAGAAGCGATCGCCCAATTCGAGAAAGAGAACAATGTTAAAATTCAATACGACACTTTCGAGAACAGCGACGCACTCTATGCCAAACTAAAACAAGGAAATCCGGGTTATGATGTAATATTTCCCGCCGATTACATGGTGAAAATCATGGCGGCAGATAATATACTTTCGCCGTTAGATTACCCGAATATTCCTAACAAAAAAAATCTGGATTCGAGATGGATAAACCAAACATTTGACCCTGGAAACAAATATTCGTTGCCTTATCAGTGGGGAACAATGGGAATTGGCTACAACGTGAAAGCAACCCAGGGCGAAATTAACAGTTGGGGGGCGATGTTCGATCCGAAATATACGGGAAAAATAGCATGGCAAGATGATGCCAGATACACTTTTGCAGCGGTTTTAATGTATCTAGGATTCGATCCAAATACAACTAATCCCGAAGAAATTAACAAAGCCCGCGACTTGCTGATTAAAAATAAAAATATTATTGCAGCTTTTGTCCCAGACACTGGTCAAACTCTGCTCGATCAAGGAGAAGTAAACCTGACAATGGAATGGAGCGGCGATATTTTTCAGGTGATGAAAGAGAATCCAAATCTCCGCTACGCTATTCCGAAAGAAGGAACAATTGTCTTTTCTGATAACATGGCAATTCCCAAAGGTGCACCGCACAAAGAGTTAGGGGAAAAATTTATTAACTTCATTTTGCAGCCAGAAGTAGGTGCTACAATTTCTAATTTTACCCACTATGGTTCGCCGAATAAAGCAGCAATAGACAAAGGTTTAATTGACCCGAAAGATTTGAAAAATCCCCAAATTTATCCGCCTGCTGAGGTGTTTGCTAAGATGAAATTCTTGCAGGATGTCGGGAAAGCAACCGCATTGTACGATCGAGCTTCGACGGAAGTTAAAGCAGGGGCAGGAAAGTAAGTATTGGTGTCAACAACCAGGTCAAACTTAACTGGTTCCAAGGAAGATCCTGGTAACGAGTAGAAAGCGAGTAACTAAATAACTGTAGGGTGCGTCAGGGGGAAAATTATTGAGTATCTCGTCAAAACATTCAGCCCTGACGCACCCTACAATAAC
>NZ_JAUBUN010000025.1:56034-63929 GCF_036702665.1 Microcoleus sp. Aus8_D2 | reverse complement strand
CTGTAGGGTGCGTCAGGGGGAAAATTATTGAGTATCTCGTCAAAACATTCAGCCCTGACGCACCCTACAATAACTAACTAACTGTAGGGTGCGTCAGGGGGAAAATTATTGAGTATCTCGTCAAAACATTCAGCCCTGACGCACCCTACAATAACTACTACGATAGATAACAATGCACGCCGTCGAAATTTTAGACATTTCCAAAGTATTTAAAAGTGCCCGCAGTCAAGATTTCTTAGCTGTAGACAACATTAACCTGCAAATTGGCGATCGCGAATTCTTTTCTTTGCTTGGGCCTTCCGGCTGTGGCAAAACGACAACTTTGCGAATGATCGCGGGTTTTGAAATGCCCACAGCGGGCGAAATTTACATTCACGGGCAACCGATGCGACATCGCCCGCCATTTCACCGCCCAGTGAATACGGTATTTCAAAACTATGCTTTATTTCCGCACATGACTGTAGCACAAAATGCTGCATTTGGGTTGGAAATGGAGAATTTGCCTCCGCAAACAATTCGCGATCGCGTGCTGGCAGCTTTAGCATTAGTACAGTTAACGGATGTAGAAAAACGCTATCCCCGCCAACTCTCAGGGGGGCAGCAACAGCGAGTAGCGTTGGCGAGGGCGTTGGTTAAAGAGCCTTCGGTTTTGCTGTTGGATGAACCCTTAGGCGCCCTGGATTTGAAGTTGCGTAAAGAGATGCAATTAGAATTAAAAAAAATGCAGCGACTGTTGGGAATTACGTTTATTTATGTAACTCACGATCAGGAAGAAGCGCTCACCATGTCGGATCGAATTGCTGTGATGGAGGGAGGAAAACTCCAACAAGTCGGGACGCCTGTTGAGATTTATGAATATCCTAAAACGCGGTTTGTTGCTGATTTTATTGGGGACAGCAATTTTTTGACCGGGCGAGTAGTAGAAAAGCAAGAGGGTCAAATAATCGTGTTGGTTGACCAGCAGTTGCCCGTGTTAGTTAGGACATCAGAAAATTTGCCCGCTGGGAAAGTTGTTACCCTGGTGTTGCGGCCGGAAAAAGCTGCTATCTATCCGGCTAATTATGAGGCTGAGCATAGCTGGCCCGGAGTAGTTGAAGAGGCGATTTATCTTGGCACTGACACGCGCTATACGGTGCGCCTGACTGCTAAAAGCTCGATCGCCCTTCGCCGACAAAACTTGCACAGAGATGACTTGCAGCGGCACAAAGTTGGCGACAGCGTTCGAGTCGCCGTGCCGCCGGAAAGTATCTGCATTTTTTGAAACGTGCTGCTGAATTCAATAGACTTGAATTGCAAAAGTCTTTTTAATCAAATTTTGGGACGCTGCTCAAAGCCATCCCACAAGAAAAAAAGATTTTTGTGGGATGGCTTTGAGCAGCGTCCTAGTTATTTGTGCAATTTTGTCTAATCTCCTTTACTGGGGTGATGGCGACGGACTCTCGGCCCCGGGCGAGGGAATATCCGCAGGAGTTGATTCTGGCGACGGCGAGGGACTCTCCGCAGGACCGGATTCTGGGGACGGCGCGGGACTCTGTACCCCGGGCGAGGGAATATCTGCACCGGGGGAGGGAATCGGCGAAGGAGTCGGGGCGGGAGTTTCCGGCGGTGGCGGAAGTTGTTCGGGCTCAGGCTGAGGGTTTTGGAGGCTGCGCACCCACAAACCTAAACCTGCGCAGGCTAACATCAGCACCAACAGCCCCAGCATGGGCAGCAAACCCTTGGGCTTCTGTTTTTGAACTGGTTCCGAGGCGGGGGGATTTTCGGGGTACAGCAACTGTTTGGAGGATTCAGAAAGCTGAGATTCTGGCATCGTCCCGGACTTTTGGAGGGATGCCCGGAGGGACGGCGGCAGCGACACGGACGTTGCTGACACCGGCGCGGATGACACCGACGCTGAGGCTGACGCCGGATCGAACAGTACCAATCTCTCCGGCGACATCCGACAGTGAGTCACCACCACGGAGCTGTTGTCGTAACCGTTTTTCTCGTTGGCGAGGCGAATCCAAGACTGAACCGCAGCTTCCAAAGACATTCTGCCCTCAAGTACCTCTGCGCCGTAATTCTGCCAAGAGTGCTCTACCCAGTCGTTGTCGCTCAAACCGTCGGAACACAGCAGCAGTAAGCCTTCCTCTTCGATAATAAATCGGTGAATCGTCGGGCGCAGGAAATCGCCGTCCCGCGTGCCCAAGGCTTGAGTCAGGGCTCCGGCATCCGATCGCAATTGAGTCTCCCAGTATAAACTGTGTCCTAGGTGCACTTCCCTGGACGCTACATCGTCGTCCACAGTCAGCCGCTGACAGTAATCTTTGCCAATCCAATAAGCGCGGCTGTCTCCAACATTGACTAAATAAAGTTCGTGACTGTTATTCGAGGGCAAAGCTTCGGAAACTTTCACTTTTTGAGGCAACTGGAGGGCCATCACCAAAGTGGTTCCCATGCGCTGCCGCAACTCTTTTCCCTGCTCGTTATTTTGAGCAGAAATCACATTATTCACAACTCTGACTATTTCTTCTAGTTGATCGATCACCATTGCTGGCGTCATCAACTCTTGTTGTTCAGCGATTTCTCCGAGCAAATTTTGGATTAAAGCTTTCAGGGACTGCACGGCTAATTGACTGGCTACTTCTCCTCCTTCGTGGCCTCCAACCCCGTCGCAAACCATTGTCAAGTAAGGAATTAGTTTGTCGTTCCCGGAACTTTTGCTAAATTTTAAATCAGCAGCAGTCGGATAGCAACTATCTTCATTTTGGGAGCGCTCCGGCCCGGTATCGGTGATGCCGACTACTTCTAAATGCAGAGGCAATTTAGCAGCTTGTTCTAATAGTAAATCGTTGAGTTCCTGGGCGATCGCGTCGAAATTCATGCTGCTGCGGCGCATAAATACACAAATCTCTCCGAGTTTCGACTGCACCTCGGGCTGGGCCGATTCCACCAAACCCGACCACACATCTCCCAAATCCCGCAGTGTCGGCACAAAATTGCCCGGGTGCAGTTGCAGCAGGCGTACCCGCCAACCTTCCACGCGCAAATTTTCCGGTACTAGCAAACTCGCAGCGACTCCTTGTTCCGACAGCGGCGCCCACATTTGGAGCATTTGCCACAGCCAGTAAACTTGGCGGGTGGCACTTGTCTGAGACCAAGCTTGTAAGATAGAAGGATACAGGCGACCGAAATTAGTGATCGGCACATTTTCCAACAACAGCACCTCTGTGGCGGACGGTGCTTCCCCTAGGGAACAAAAACCATATACTTCGGGCGTGTGCAGTCGCTGGGGATACAAATGCAGGTAAGGCATAATGTGCACCGGCAGTTGTTCGGGGACGCTGGGAGGGATAGATGGACGGCTATCGAGCCAGATTTGGGGTGCAATGACCAAATATCGATCGGCGATTACCTTACCCGTTGGCACTTCCTCGACGGCTGGGCCCACCGCCCACAAATAGCGATAAATTAAATCTGTTTCGCAAGCAGCACACTGCTGGCGGCCAAGGGTATTGCGGGGTTCGGCACAGCTAAGATTCGGGCAATAAATGGGTTGTGAGAAACTGCTGATCATATTGAAATAGTTTGTGTAAAAACATTCTGAAGATATATGATTCCCAGACCCAAATTCACGAGCTTGAGAATAAACTGATTTTAGCCCCTATCAATTTCTTAACTGGCTTTGGGGCCTAGAAATTGTAGTTGCTGTCGGTGGACACCGGCTAAAATTGTAATCTAAGTTACTAAAACTCTGAGTTTGAGTGCGATGGAAGCCTCAACCTGGTACGGAGACGCCCCCATCGCTCGACTAGGGCCAGCAAGTCGCAAACCCTTGCAGACTCAGTTGTTGGCAATTCTTAAATCTCAAATTTCAAATCTAAGATCTTTCATAATATCACTATTCCTTTTTATGATCTGGACTCCCACGCTCCTTTGGCTGCTAGCTGGGGCATTGCTCTGTTTGGCAGAGCTATTTCTCCCCACTGCTTTTGTCGCTTTTATGATGGGACTGAGCGCCTTCGCCGTAGCTGGATGCTCTCTAGTTTTACCTTACGTTAATTTACAAATATTCCTGTGGATGGTATTTTCGACAGTTTTTGTGCTGCTGTCCCGGCGGTTGATACCAAAAGGCAAGCCAAGGGCGATCGCAGATTCTCAGGAAGCTAAAACTTTAACAGAAATTCCCCCCGGAGAAGCGGGACGAGTGATTTATGAGGGGAATTCTTGGCGAGCTCGCTGCGAAGACAGTTCTACCACTATCCCCCCCAACCAAAACGTCATTGTCGTGGGACGGAAAGGCACTACTCTGATAGTTTTACCAGAACATTTATTGCATTCTTAAAAAAGATGCGAAATTAGTAATAGCTAATTTGTAGTTAGTCAGTAGTCAGTAGTCAGTAGTCAGTTGTCAGTTGTCAGTTGTCAGTTGTCAGTTGTTAGTTGCCAGTTGTTAGTTGTCAGTTGTCAGTTGTCAGTTGTCAACAATTAACAGTTAGTAGTCAATATTTATCGGAGGCGACCGTGGAACAAATTTTTTTACTCGTATTTTTAGCATTAGGCGGCTCAGCCCTCGCAGGTTCCGTCAAGATTATCAATCAGGGAAATGAAGCGCTGGTGGAAACTTTAGGTAAATACAGCGGCAAGAAACTCGAACCAGGTTTAAATTTTGTAACACCATTTCTCGATCGCGTAGTTTACGAACAAACAATTAGGGAAAAAGTCTTAGACATTCCCCCCCAAGCTTGTATCACGCGCGACAACGTTTCCTTCACTGTAGATGCTGTGGTTTACTGGCGGATTGTGGACTTGGAAAAAGCCTGTTACAAAGTAGAAAATCTCCAGTCAGCAATGGTAAATATGGTGCTGACTCAAATTCGCGCGGAAATGGGTCAACTGGATCTCGAACAAACTTTTACGGCTCGTTCTCAAATTAATGAAATCTTGCTCAGAGATTTAGATATTGTTACCGATCCTTGGGGAGTGAAAGTAACGCGGGTAGAATTGCGGGATATTATCCCCTCTAAAACTGTACAGGAATCGATGGAATTGCAGATGGCAGCCGATCGCCGAAAACGAGCGGCAATTCTGACATCCGAGGGCGAACGCGAGTCAGCAGTTAACAGCGCCAAAGGTAAGGCGGAGGCGCAGGTTTTGGATGCGGAAGCGCGCCAAAAAGCGACTATTTTGGAGGCGGAAGCTCAACAAAAGGCGATCGTCCTGAAAGCGCAAGCAGAACGCCAAAGTCAGGTTTTGAAAGCTCAAGCTACTTCTGAGGCTTTGCAAATTATCGGCAAAACTCTGCAAACTGACCCCAACTCGCGGGAAGCTTTACAGTTTTTGTTAGCTCAAAACTATCTGGATATGGGCTTGAAAATTGGCAGCAGCGACAGCAGCAAGGTGATGTTTATGGACCCGCGCAGCATCCCCGCTACGATGGAAGGATTGCGATCGATTGTTGGGGAAGGAAGTAAAATTGATTAGTCAGTAGTCAGCAGTCATTGGTCAGGGGAGCATCTCATTTTTGCAAGAAGCATTTTTTTCTTATAGTGCGAGCGTCCCCGCTCGCGTATTATACGATACGCGAGCGGGGACGCTCGCACTATTAATAAATGCAAAACTGAGATGCTCCCTTGGTCATTAGTCATTAGTCATTAGTCATTAGTCATTAGTCATCAGTCATTAGTCATCAGTTACGAGTTAACTGCCAATAACCAATTACCGATTATCGATTACTGATTACCGATTACCAATTCCCAATTACCGATTACCAATTCCCAATTACCGATTACCAATTCCCCATGCCCCATGCCCCATGCCCCATGCCCCATGCCCCATGCCCAAATTTAAGATTCCTGAGCTAAAGTACATCGATCGCACAATCCGAAAAATTCCAATGTGTGATAATAAATTTTGAAAGAATGAGATTGTTGTAGTTGGCTTTCTAGGTGGTGTACGGGGCATTCGTCGATCGTAATGGACGCGCCGCATTCGAGACAAGTGAGGTGATGTTGGTCTTGGTGGGCGGCACCGTAGAGAGACTCGCCACTAGCAAGGGTTCTGACTTGCACGAAGCCCTCCCGCTTTAAACCGTCGAGGGAGCGGTAAACTGTTGCTAAGCCCATGCTGTGGTCGCTGTTACGCAGTTCTAGGTAGATATCCTGCGCTGAGAGCGATCGATTCAAGGTCTTGAGCAAGTTTAATATACGCTCCTGACTGCGGGTGCGGTTGGTTCTCATAATTTTTTTGTGTAGTCTGCTGGAATCGGATTTGTCCCTGTTTCTAGGCTATCTTACTTGGGGGAGTCATACCAAAGTCGAACGAAGACTCGGCGGTTGAAACCGCGTCTATACAAACGATGTCCACCTCCGTGGACTCAAGAGTAAGAGGCTATTAAACGCGGATTTGGTGTGAAAGGTCGATCGCGCGTTGCTCAGTTGTACAATACAATGGCGCTAACTTCCACATCACCTATCGCAACATTCCTGTGACTCAGAAATATCTTGCCCAAATCTATGTTACTCTCCGCCCTTCGGTTTTAGACCCCGCCGGTACTGCCGTACAGTCTGGTTTGCAACACATGGGATACGACAATGTGGAGCGCGTGCGTATCGGGAAGTACGTTGAATTGACGCTGACTGCTGCTGATGAGTCGTTAGCGCGCGAACAACTCGATCGCGTTTGCGATCAACTTTTGGCGAATCCGGTGATTGAGAATTATCGCTTTGATTTGACTGTAATTCCTGTACCTGTCGAGATGGCGGGGGTATAGATTCGATCCCCCCGGCGCCCCCCTTATTAAGGGGGGGACAAGAGTTTTCAAAATAAATTCGATCCCCCCGGCGCCCCCCGGATAGTCGGGGTAAGAGTGTTCAAAATAAATTCGATCCCCCCGGCGCCCCCCTTAATAAGGGGGGGACAAGAGTTTTCAAAGTCTGTCTTAAAAAGGAAGGAAGTCTGAACACTCAAAGTCCCCCTTCTTAAGGGGGATTTAGGGGGATCTAGACTTCGATACAAACGAAATAAACCGAGGATTTCAATCTTAAATTGATACCTCTTCCCTCTTCCTTCTTCCTTCTTCCTTCTTCCTTCTTCCTTCTTCCTTCTTCCTTCAACATCTGCTTATGAAATTTGGAGTTATTGTTTTTCCCGGTTCAAATTGCGATCGCGATGTGGTGTGGGTAACTCAAGGGTTGCTGCACCAACAGACGCGGATGATTTGGCACGAAGATACCGATATTTCGGATATTGACATCATTGTAATTCCCGGTGGTTTCAGTTACGGAGATTATTTGCGGTGCGGTGCGATCGCCCGTTTTTCTCCGGCGATGCGAGCTACGGCGGAACACGCGAAAAAAGGAAAGCTTGTACTCGGCATCTGCAACGGTTTTCAGGTGTTGACTGAAGCTGGTTTGTTACCGGGTGCTCTGGTGCGAAATGCCGGATTGCATTTTATTTGCGATAACGCTTCCTTGAAAGTTGAACGCGGTAATACTCCCTGGACTTCGGCCTATAGTTCGGGTGAAATCATCGATTTGCCGATCGCCCACGGTGAAGGTAACTATTATGCTGATGCTGATACTTTGGCAGAGTTGGAAGAACACGATCAAGTGTTGTTTCGCTACTGTACGAGTGCTGGGGAAATTAGCGCTGCTGGTAATCCGAATGGTTCGTTAAATAATATTGCTGGCATTTGCAATCGCCAGGGCAATGTGTTAGGAATGATGCCGCATCCTGAGAGGGCTTCTGATCCAATGTTGGGCGAAACTGATGGGGTGAAATTGTTTCAAGGTTTGCTGATGGCTACTGTGGCGGCTGTTTTGTAGCTTTGGGTTATTCGTTGTGTGGGGGCGGGTTTATCTGAATTGTTTGTGAGTATTAGAGATGTTGGCGAACCCGCCCCTAACGCATCTCGG
>NZ_JAUBUN010000025.1:50525-55934 GCF_036702665.1 Microcoleus sp. Aus8_D2 | reverse complement strand
GTAGGTTATTGGTTGTGTGGGGGCGGGTTTATCTGAATTGTTTGTGAGTATTAGAGATGTTGGCGAACCCGCCCCTAACGCATCTCGGAAACTGCCTTTAACAACAACAAAAATTCCCAAAATCCGTAGGGGCGGGTTCGCCAACCATCTCTGCTAATAACCGAAAATCTCAAAAACCCGCCCCCACCCAACGACAGAATTTCGATCGCAATTTTGCACATTTGATATAAATCAAGGTTGATGTAGGTTATTGGTTGTGTGGGGGCGGGTTTATCTGAATTGTTTGTGAGTATTAGAGATGTTGGCGAACCCGCCCCTACCGCATCTCGGAAAACTGCCCTCACGCATCCACAGAATTCGATCGCACTTTTTGCACATTTCTCAGTTGTGGCAATTCTCTCACCGCGCTAAACTACGGCAAAGTGAGAAAAATATTTAAATTATGCCACAGATAGATTTAGCCAATATTAAAACTAGGTTACTCGGATGCAGTTCGGTGATGATTGTCGGGCAGGTTATTTCTAGTGTACTCGGCGGGCCGGGGGCTGCTGCTGCTACCGCGATGGGCGGCCCGATCGCAGTTGTGGGTGTTTCTGCCTTATCGACGATCGCTGCTAGTTTGACGGGCAATCTGCTGGCGACGGAACTTGGCAACACAATGGTCGATCGCTTGGCCAAGAATAAGCATATCCTGGACAATCACGATTTGACTAGAGCGGCTGGTGAGGCGATCGGCTATATTCTCAAGTCCGTGGCGCGATCGACTGAATTGAAAGAACTTGCCGAATCCAAGCATTTGCCCGATCCTAAAAAAGCACTCAACCAATTAGCCGAGGAAAGTATTACATATTGGCTCAATATTAACACACAAATTACCGATTCGTCAAGTGTTTTAAAAATTTCCGAAGACCAACTTACTAAGATTTTTTCTGCCGATAACTTTGATGAAGTTACCGGATTGACTGCGGAAGATTGGGGGATTTTTGTCAGCGGATTCGCAGCGAGTGAGGGCAAATCCTTCGATGGTAAAATCGTGCAGTTTGTCGCGCAGAAACTGCACGCAACTTTCCCGCAAGCGTTTCGGGAAGTGCTGAAACAGGATGCCGAGACTGGCGGGCAGAAGTTTGCGGCGATGGTGTTGAATCTGCACCAAGTTGCTTTGGCCCAGCTCAAAGATTTGGGACTGCAAAATGGCGAAATCCTCGACAAATTGGAGGCTGTGGCAACTGGACAGCAGATTTGTCAAGTCATGGCGAAATTGGCATCAATAGAAATTGGCATCCGATCTGATTTAGGGCAAATACAGGACGTGCTGCAAAGATTAGTTGATACTTCCGCGCCGAAATTGCCGCTTCCCTACGAGTGCGAGACGATTATTAATGAGAAAGTTCAAGACTTTACCGGCCGCAAATTTGTGTTTGAAGCAATGAGCCACTTTTTGCTGGACAATCGGAAAGGGTATTTTGTTTTAGAAGCAGATCCGGGAGTTGGGAAAAGTTCAATTATGGCGATGTGCGTGCTGCTGCTGAAGCGGCGCTGCGTTGCCCATTTTAACTCGCAATCTCAAGGCATTGTCCGGGCAGAACAATTTCTGGAAAATACCTGCACTCAGTTAATTCAAGGCTTTAAACTCGATTATCCAAGATTGCCGGAGAATGCGACGAGAGATGGCAATTTTTTAAGTCGGTTGTTGGGGGAAGTTAGCGCTAAGTTGAACGGCAAAAAGTTGATTTTTGTGGTGGATGCGCTGGATGAAGTGGATTTGAGTTTGCAGGGACGCAGTAGCAATGTCCTCTATTTGCCGGATTCTTTGCCGGATAACGTTTATTTTATTGTCTCGAAGCGGCCGGAATTTCTGCCAATGCCGGCGAATCATCAGGTTTTTGATTTAATGCAGTTCAGTGCCGAAAGTCTGAAAGATGTCAAGGCTTATATTGAAAAATTCACCAGCCATAGTTCGTCAATTCAGAATTGGATTGACCGTCAAAATTTGAGCCGGGAACAGTTTGTGGCAGTTGTGGCAGAGAAAAGCCAAAATAATTTTATGTACCTCCGCTACGTGCTGAATGATATCGACAGTGGCAAGTACAGCGATGTCAGTTTGCAAGATTTGCCGAGGGAGTTGGAAGGATATTATGAGAAGCACTGGGCGCGGATGGAAATGGCGGTTAAGGATAAAGAATTGCGCCGCCGGAAGTTGAAGGTTATTTATTTGTTGACCAAAACTCGCAAGCCGGTTTCTTGCGATATTTTGGCGGATTTTGCTGAGGAAGATGCTTTAGATGTGCAGGAAGTTCTCGATGATTGGGAGCAGTTTTTGCGGCGCAGCGGCGATCGTTCTCCTGATTACAGTATCTATCACGCGAGTTTCCAAAGATTTCTCCACCGCAAAGATGTAGTGCAGAAAGCTGGGGTGTCGCTGCGGGATATTGAAACGGCGATTTCTGATAATTTGTGGGAGGATTTGTACGGCGATGAGTAAGTTTAAAGAACGGTTGGGGAAAATGTCGCAGCAAAAGCGGCTTTATGCTTTGGAAACTCTGCCGGGACATTTGGCCGAGAGTGTTCAAGGGGAAAGGCTGCATCAATTGTTGACGGATTTCGATTTTATTGAGGCGAAGTTGGAGGCGTTGGGGGTACAAGCGTTAATTGAGGATTACGATTTGGCGATCATTTCTGATGTGTTGCTGTCTCGGGAGCAAGGTGAAACTCTGAAGTTGATTCAAGGGGCAATTCGGAAGTCGGCGCATATTTTGGATAAGGATAAAAGGCAGCTTGTAGAGCATTTATGGGGAAGGTTGCTGGATTTTGAAATGCCTGGGATTCAGGCAATGCTGGCACAAGCAAAGCAGTCCAAAGATCGTCCTTGGTTGCGGCCTTTGAAGGCTAGTTTAGAACGGCCTGGAGAAGGTGCGTTGCGGACGCTTGTCGGTCATACTTCTGCGATATACATAGTGACGATCGCACCGGACGGTCTAACAGCAATTTCTGGTTCAGACGATAATACCCTGAAAGTCTGGGATATCGACAGTGGCACTCAACTGAAAACTTTTATCGGTCACACTAGCACGGTATATTCAGTGGCGATCGCACCAAACGGCAAAACCGCAATTTCAGCTTCAGCGGATAAAACCCTGAAAATCTGGGATATCGACAGCGGTACATCCCTGAGAACTCTCACCGGTCATACTTCTGCGGTATATGCAGTGGCGATCGCACCGGACGGCAAAAACGCAATTTCAGCTTCAAACGATAAAACCCTGAAAATCTGGGACATGGACAGCGGTACTCTACTGAGAACTCTGATCGCTCATACTGATTGGGTAAATGCAGTGACGATCGCACCAAACGGCAAAACCGCAATTTCAGCTTCAAACGATAAAACCCTGATAGTCTGGGATACTGACAGTGGCACGCAAGTCAGAACTCTCATCAGTGATTCTGACTTGGTAGCAGTCGCGATCGCACCGGACGGCAAAATAGCCATTTCCGCTTCCAGAGATAAAACTTTGAAAATCTGGGACATCAGTAGCGGTACTTTACTGAGAACTCTCACTGGTCATACTGAGTTCGTATATGCAGTGGCGATCGCATGGGAGAGCAGAATAGCAATTTCAGCTTCAAGGGATACAACCCTGAAAATCTGGGACATCGATAGCGGTACATCATTGAAAACTCTCATCGGTCATACTTCTGCGGTAACAGCAGTGGCGATCGCACCAGATGGCAAAACTGCAATTTCCGCTTCAAACGATAAAACTCTGAAAATCTGGGATACTAATAGTGGAATATCCCTGAGAAATATCACCGGTCATACTTCTGCGGTACGAGCAGTGGCGATCGCACCAGACGGAAAAACAGCGATTTCCGCTTCAAACGATAACACTCTGAAAATTTGGGACATTGACAGCGGCACTTCCCTGAGAACTCTCACCGGTCATACTTGGTCGGTATATGCAGTGGCGATCGCACCGGACAGCAAAATAGCAATTTCCGCTTCTCATGAAAAGCTGAAAATCTGGGATATCGACAGTGGTACATCCCTGAAAACTATCACCGCTAATATTTCTGCGGTAAAAGCAGTGGCGATCGCACCAGACGGCAAAACCGCAATTTCCGCTTCGTGGAATAACACTCTGAAAATCTGGGATATGGAGAGTGGCAACTCCCTGAAAACTCTCACCGCTCATACTGACTGGGTAAATGCAGTGGCGATCGCATCCGACGGCAAAACAGCGATTTCGGCTTCCTCGGATAAAACCATAAAAATCTGGGACATTGACAGTGGCAAATCTCTGAGAACTCTCACGGATCATACTTGGTCGGTAAGAGCAGTCGCGATCGCACCCGACGGCAAAACCGCTATTTCCGCTTCCAGGGATAACACCCTGAAAATCTGGGATATCAACAGTGGCACTTTACTGATAACTCTCACGGGTCATACTTCTGCGGTAAATGCAGTGGCGATCGCGCCGAATGGCAAAACCGCAATTTCCGCTTCCTACGATTACACCCTGAAAGTCTGGGATCTGCTCAGCGGTGAGGAGGTTGCTAGTTTCAGCGGAGATTATGAATTTGAGTGTTGTGCGATCGCGCCTGATGGAGTGACAGTTGTAGCGGGCGATCAATCGGGTAGGGTGCATTTCCTGCGTTTGGAGGGAATGGGGGATTTGGGCGATGTTTGAGACAAATTTGCGATGATTTTTTGGGGTAGGGCGATGAATTTTTGGGGTAGGGAAACGGCACGGTGCGGTGTCCTCTTTTGCCGTATTTACGATTGTTAGATGCGATCGTCGCATTCGAGGGTCGATCGGGCGATTAGGGCCAGATCCCCCCTTAGCTTGCCCCCTACTCCCCCTTAAAGAAGGGGGGGACAAGAAGCGCTCAAAGTCCCCCTTCTTAAGGGGGATTTAGGGGGAAGAAGCCTCGGCGATCGACGACAGATACAAAGGGTTTTAGTGCGATCGGGCGATCGACTTTTCGGCAAATGTGCGATCGACTTTTTCACGAGATTTACGCGCTGCGACTCCCAGAAACCGGGTTTTTGTGAATCTGTCGGTTGTAGCGCGTCTTGTCGTGAAAAACCCGGTTTCTCGGCCTCCTCGTCAGTCTGAATGTAGCTAGTTTTGGTCGATCGACTTTTCGGCAAATGTGCGATCGACTTTTCGGCAAATGCGCGATCGACTTTTTCGTGCACGGGATTTACGCACTCCGACTCCCAGAAACCGGGTTTTTTGTGAATCTGTTGGTGGTAGCGCGTCTTGTCGAGAAAAACCCGGTTTCTCGGCCTCCTCGTCAGTCTGAATGTAGCTAGTTTTGGGCGATCGACTTTTCGGCAAACGGGCGATCGACTTTGGGGAAACGGGCGATCGACTTTTTGTGCACTTTACGCACCGCGACTCCCAGAAA
>NZ_JAUBUN010000025.1:42253-50425 GCF_036702665.1 Microcoleus sp. Aus8_D2 | reverse complement strand
CCGGGTTTTTTGTGAATCTGTCGGTTGTAGCGCATCTTATCGTAAAAAACCCGGTTTCTCGGCCTCCTCGTCAGTCTGAATGTAGCTAGTTTTGGTCGATCGACTTTTCGGCAAATGCGCGATCGACTTTGGGGAAACGGGCGATCGACTTTTTGTGCACTTTACGCACTGCGACTCCCAGAAACCGGGTTTTTTGTGAATCTGTCGGTTGTAGCGCATCTTATCGTAAAAAACCCGGTTTCTCGGCCTCCTCGTCAGTCTAAATGTAGCTAGTTTTGGTCGATCGACTTGCATGGCAAATGTGCGATCGACTTTTCAACCCGTGGGGTGGGCTTCTAGCCTGCCCCAAAAAATCAACTCAAATGCCAAGCACCACATCAATCACCAGTTGACTCATCCAATCCCAGCGGCACAAAATACTGACTGTAAACCACACTATCCGATTCCCAAAGAGGCCGCCAATAAACATTCTGCATCACCGCCTTCTCCCCATCACCATCAGCCGGCCATTGAAAACTGACGATCGCAATATTGCTATAACCCACAATCTCATCACCCTCTTGCAGCCACCGATTGCGCCACAACAGCGCTATCAAATTCCACAAACGACGCAGGAATAACAACACTTTATTTTTAGGCAATACACTTGACGGCTCACCATCTTCATGCTGCAAAAATACCCGAGATTTTTGCCGTTTCACCCAGTCAACTCGATAACCCCAATCAGGAAAAGATTGCCTATTCCTCACCGCAGCCGCCCTAGCCTTCTTCCTGCCGCGTCTCGGAATCTTCACCAACTCCAGCGGCTCGTTCCATCCCAAACATTCGTGCGTCCGCTCGGGAAACAGCGACTTAATCTTAGTATGAATAACATGAGTTTTCCACTCCTCATTAATAAAAGCACTGGCTGTTAATTGCGCCAAAACAGACAATCTTTGACTCGAAATTTGCAATTCTCCATTCACCTGAGATACAGACTGCAAACACTCAATTTCAGGGCGACAATCCCCAAAATGACAATCCGACCAATAACTCAGCCGCACAGCAGCAGCATAATGAATATCCCCCGTCAACACAATCACCCGATCGCGCTGCTTAAAAAACTCCGACAACAGCTTCACAAAAGCCAACTCATGAAAATTCCAAGCATCCCCCGCATCACTATTAAAAACCTTCCCCTGTTCCACATCCCGCCTTTGCACCGCATCAATAATCCACAAACCTACCAAATTTGTCGGCACCACAACCAGCGTCGCCTCGATCGCAAAATCCCCAGTTTGATTCAGCAAATCAGTCTCCCGCAAAGGCTGCTGAATTTGCTCGTCAAAACCTTTATGAGTCAAAAGCATCGGCGGTGCGATCGCGCTTTCCACCGGATAGCCCCGCCAAGTCCGCGTATCCAGCACAATCACCTCATGCTTAAAACTTCTCACAGTAAAGTGCCAACTCAAAACCTCACCTGCACCCCCGCCATCGCGATCCAAAATTAAAACATCATCATCCAACTTAAACTTAGGTAAACCAGTCTCCTTATCAACCGCCGGAATTCCCAAATACTTAGCAGCCTCCTCCCAAACAGCAACATCAGTCCCCGCCGAAGCTGACCACTTTTGGGCAGCTTGTAATAACTTATCTCCTACTCTTCCCTCCTCGAACTGTGCGGGCGTATTTCCCCAACCCTGAAACACAGCGTAAGCCAGCAAAGCATTCTGCACTACCCGGCGCCCCAGCGGCTTACCCAACACCCGATAACACCACTCCCGATTCAAAAAACAATCATCACTAACATCATGGTCATCGCAAATCATATAACTAGGAATATTTGCCAGCGCCCGCCTCACCCGCCACAAATTGCGACAAAAACCGTCAAGTTCGATAACTTCTCTATCCCAGACTTTTGCTTCCTTAGACTCTTGACAAATATCCTTACCCTTCGGAAAACTATCGCACCAAAGGACAGGAGACCAAACTAACAAATACATCGCGCAATATTCGCCCAAACCAAACAAGTGACTTTTAGCCTTATCCGGTTTATTCACCAACATCGCCGTAAAGCCACCAAAATCTCTAGCAATATCGCTGCGAGTCCCCGGCTGCAACTGAATTGGTTTTTTGTACTCTGACTCAGCATTTGACGCTTTCTGAATTGGCGCCTCTCTAAAAATTTCCCTTTCTGCGCGAATTACATTTTTATTTTGCGAGTTTTTAGGTATACTGGTACACAAATTCTTTTTTATTTGGGCGTCATCCATCAGGGGTAGACTTTCTTCCCAGCCCAACAGTGTATCGCCAGCATCAGTCAAGGCCCACAGCATCGCATCGGCAACGTCATCGCCGTAAATTTGGTCACCCGTTAAAAACAGTTGGTGGGGGCGGAAATTTGCCATACCTGCAAACTGTTCGATCGCATTATCCAAGATTGGCAGCGCATCTCTGCCGTCTCCGTGGGGCTTGCGACAAGAGCCGTGCACTATACGCAAATAGTTTAAATCCCTCGGTGGTAGCGCAAAAGTCGGCAACCCGTGAGCGAAATAACTAATCGTCCCAGGCCCCAAAGCCGACAAATCCGGGTCAGCGGCCCACAGGCAAGAAAGGAGATTTTCCTGCTCATTTTCTGGGACTCCCACCGACGGCGACTCGCGACTCCCCGCAAACTCAATGTCATAAGCATAAATTTGCCCGGATGTCAAGATATTGCTGTCGATCGATTTAGCAGTCACAGCTACTACGTGCAGGTATTTGCCAATCTGCACGGTAGAGTTCGCACCTTGCAGCAAGGGCTCACCGACTATTTCGCCCGTGCCACCCTCAGTTGAAAAAACCTTGAGTTCGACTTGGCGGGGTGCTTTCAGAGCCAGCCAAACTGTCACGGCCCCTGTTTGGGTCCGGCGCAAAATCGGGCCCGCAAGGATCAGGGGCAAGTGATGAATTCGATGATTTAATGGTGTCCACGACATAGGAATTAAAAATTAAAAATTAAATAACGGGTTTCTAGCAATCAGATTTCAGTCGATCGACAATCTGTCAGTCGATTGGGGCATTGAAGATTGGGGCATTGAAGATTTACTCCACAGATCGATCTGGGATCTTGAACTACGGTCTAAAATTTGGGACTCTCCACGACGCTTGTCGGGGGCTTATATCCGTTTTTCGGCGGGCTCACCCCCTTAACCAATGCTAAGTCTGCCAACCCATGCCTGCAAAAATGTAACAATTCATTAAGCAAAATTAATAATCAACCATGCTACAAGAAGAACAATTACAGCATTTCCTAGATTCAGTTCCGCAGCTAGCAATTAAACCATCAGAACCCCCTGTAGAGCCGAACAGCCTACCGATTTACTCGTCACCTTTAGATCGCTCGATCGACCGCCACCCCCTGACAGTGGCTCCAGAAACCCCGATCGCCCAAGTCTTGGCTCTCATGAACCCGATGCGCGTCTCCTGTCAGCATTGTGCCGAAAAACAAAAGGCTCTTCCGGGCCCGGCAAAGCGCAGTTGCGTCTTAGTTGTAGAAGATAATCGCCCGATCGGCATTTTTACAGAACGGGATATCGTTAAGTTAACTACTGTGGCAAATTGTGCCATCGGGCTGACAATTGCTGACGTAATGACTCGATCGCCCATCACCCTCAAACAATCCGAGTCTCAAGATATCTTCACAGCAATGTTCACCTTGCGCCAGCACTCCATCCGGCATTTGCCCGTAGTGGACGAGGACTCGCGACTGATCGGCATCATCACCCGCGAAGCCATTCACGAAGCCCTGCAACCGGTGAACTTACTAACCAATTTGCGCTGTGCGGCAGATGTCATGACAAAAGAAGTCATTTCGGCGCCAAAAACTGCCTCAGCCCTCGATTTAGCCCAGCTCATGGTCAAACATCGAGCTAGTTGCGTCGTCATTGTCGAAGAGCCAATTCAGCATCCACAGCGGGCGATCGTACCAATAGTACCCAGAGAAAATTACCCCATGCCGATCGGCATTGTCACCGAGCGCGACATTGTACAGTTTCACGCCCTCGAATTAAACCTCTCCGAAATCTCCGCAACTGAGGCCATGAGTTCGCCTTTATTTTGCATATCTCCCGGCGATTCCCTCTTCCGCGCCCACCAGTCCATGCAGCGGCACTCCGTGCGCCGTTTGGTAGTAGCTGGTAGTCAGGGAGAGCTTTTGGGCGTTGTCTCTATGACAAGTTTGCCGCAAGTTTTTAACCAATCTGAGATGTACGGGACGATCGAGCTGTTGCAGCAAGCAGTAGACGATAGAGCCGCCCAATTGCAGAAAACCAACGAACTTTTGCAACAAGAAATTTTAGAGCGGCAGCGGGCCCAAGAAGCCCTGCGCCAAGCTCACGACGACTTAAAAAAACAAGTTGAAGAACGCACCGCTCAACTTTTAGAATCAAATGAATTATTGAGACGGGATATTATCAAGCGCCAGCGAGTCGAAGAAGTGTTGCGGCGCAAGCAAACTTGCTTAAAAAATCAAGCACAGCAATTAGAGGAAACAGTGCGGAAGTTGCAGCAAACTCAAACTCAATTAGTCCACACCGAAAAAATGTCTTCTTTGGGACAAATGATTGCCGGCATTGCTCACGAAATTAACAATCCGGTTAATTTTATCTACGGCAATCTTTCCCACACCAGTCATTACATCAAAGAATTGATCCAACTATTGGAACTTTACCAGCAGCACTATCCGGAACCAGTCTCGGAAATTCGGGAAGCGGCAGCAGATATGGAAATCGATTTTTTGGTGGAAGACTTATCTAAGATCGTGTCTTCGATGCAAGTAGGAACCGATCGCATCCGCCAAATAGTTTTGTCGATGCGCAATTTTTCGCGATCGGATCAATCCAACATCAAACTCGTTGACATTCACGAAGGCATCGATAGCACTTTGTTGATTTTGCAGCACCGGCTCAAAGCTCAAGGCGGACATCCAGCTATTCAAATTATTAAGGAATACGGCGATTTGCCCCGCGTCGAGTGCTGTGGCGGTCAGCTCAATCAAGTGTTTATGAATATTATCGGCAATGCTATTGATGCTTTGGATGAAGCAATCCAGAATGGCAAATGGGCAAAGGGAAATGGGAAAAATCCACTGCCATCAATTCCTAGTTCTCCATTGACTCTTCCCGCTATTACAATTCGGACTGAAGTTGTGGGCGGCGATTTTATGGCGATCCGCATTTCCGACAACGGGCGGGGCATACCGGATGAAATCCGCCGCCAATTATTTGACCCGTTTTTTACTACGAAACCAGTCGGGAAGGGCACTGGGTTGGGACTGTCGATTTCTTACCATTTAATTGTGGAAAAGCACGGGGGACGACTAAACTGCGTTTCGGAAGTTGGACAGGGTACTGAATTTGCGATCGAAATTCCGATCGTCAGAAGGCAGTTGACCGCTTGACAGTTGACAGTTGGCAGTTGTTAGTTGGCAGTTGTTAGTTGGCAGTTGACAGGGGAGCATCTCAATTTTCGCAAAAAGGATGTTTTTTACAACAGTGCGAGCGTCCTCGCTCGCGTGCTGTGTAAAGCACGCGAGCGAGGACGCTCGCACTACAAAAAACTGACCGCTAACAACTGAAAATTGTATTTCGCGATCGCACTTGCGCCCTCAGAAACCCGGTTTCTTCGGAGATTTCTCGTCACAAAATGCAAAACTCGCAGAAACCGGATTTCGACGCACCGATGCGTCAACTGCCAACTGCCCACTGTCAACTGCCCACTGCCCACTGTCAAGCGGTCAACTGCCAATTGCCCACTGTCAACTGCCAATTGCCAACTGCCCACTGCCCACTGTCAAGCGGTCAATTGCCCACTGCCCACTGACAACTGTCGCTCAATTCCTAAAAATTCACAATTTTTTACACAACACTCAAAACCCCAGCAAAATCACTATTTCCCAATCTAAAATCCCAAATCCAAAACCCAAAATCGTCTAACTTTGCGATCGCCAGGCCCAATTAATCGAACTCACTCTGCGGTTTTGCTCATCCAACAGCACCTTTATGCCCCTTCCAGTTACCCGCACAAGCCATCAACTGCCTGCATCCTAGCCCCAAAGCCAAAAGCCGAGATTGTTTGAGAAGTTAATTTTTGTTTTATTTTTGTACCTCTTTATATTAAGAAAGTATTCTAAAATTCATTAAAAATGTAAAATAATTATAAAAATAGATTTGTAAATCCCAAAAGCAGCTAAGATGCCCAAAGATGCAAAATAAACAAAATTACTAGCATTTTCATTTCGACGCCCCCTTTCTTTTCCTCGCAAGTTAGCTAATAATGCTGTCAACGAGGTAACGCACGGCCGACTCCAAACTTGACAAGAATTGGGATTGCAGTAAGGGGATTGGAGGAAAGGCTATTGCATTTGGGCGATCGCAACATCAAAGCGTGAAACCCCAGCCCCGATCGTTTTGATAGAAACCTATAGGAGAACAAAGAGTGAAACTCGCAGTTTACGGAAAAGGTGGAATTGGCAAATCGACAACAAGCTGCAACATCTCCGTTGCCCTAGCCAAACGCGGCAAGAAAGTTTTGCAAATCGGTTGCGATCCAAAGCACGACAGCACATTTACCCTCACGGGCTTCTTGATCCCCACAATTATTGACACCCTTCAAGAAAAGGACTATCACTACGAAGACGTTTGGCCCGAAGATGTCATCTACAAAGGCTACGGCGGCGTTGACTGCGTAGAAGCAGGCGGCCCACCCGCAGGAGCTGGTTGCGGCGGCTACGTAGTCGGCGAAACCGTCAAACTGCTCAAAGAACTCAATGCCTTCGAGGAATACGACATCATCCTGTTTGACGTACTCGGCGACGTAGTGTGCGGCGGTTTTGCAGCCCCCTTGAACTACGCTGACTACTGCATGATTGTTACCGACAACGGGTTCGACGCATTATTTGCAGCCAACCGCATCGCCGCCTCAGTCCGCGAAAAAGCCCGCACTCACCCGTTGCGCCTCGCCGGTTTAATTGGCAACCGCACCTCCAAGCGCGACTTGATCGACAAGTACATCGACACCGTACCCATGCCGGTGCTGGAAGTGCTGCCGCTGATTGAAGACATCCGCGTTTCTCGCGTCAAAGGCAAGACTTTGTTTGAGATGGCCCAGAGCGATCCCTCCCTCAACTACGTCTGCGATTACTACCTCAACATCGCCGACCAGATTTTGGCAATGCCCGAAGGAGTAGTGCCCAACGACACGCCCGATCGCGAATTATTCTCCTTGCTGTCAGATTTTTATCTAAATCCAGTGCAACCGGTGGTCAAGAAGGAGGAAGATGAGCTAGACCTGATGATGGTTTAATAGGTCTAGCGATCAGGATGAGGATAAAGAGGTTATGGCTTTTTTTGATACTTTTTCAGTTGCTCTCAAACAGAAGTGGTTGGACTACTACCAGGCAAATCGGACTTGGCTGCTCCTGCACATGACGGCTGACAACACGGTCGCCACACCCGACGGCGGGAAAAGGCCTGTTTCTTACCTCATCCTGGGAATTGCGGCTGCCCTGGAGCCGGAACTCCAGCAATTAATGCTGCCCTTCTCAAAACTCAAGCCGGATGCAGACAGCCTGATCGAAGTCTTGGGTCTAAATTTTGACCCGGACATAGCACTGGGTATGCCTTCAAATACCGCGCCACAGACGGCCGGTCAATCTCCAACACCCGCAGCACCCCCAGCGGCAGTGACAGCAGCCCCTGCGGGCGCTCAAACTGCGACAGCAGCCCCTGCGGGCGCTCAAACTGCGACAGCAGCCCCCGCAGCCGCTCAAACTGCGACAGCAGCCCCTGCGGGCGCTCAAACTGCGACAGCAGTCCCTGCGGGCGCTCAAACTGCGACAGCAGCCCCCGCAGCCGCTCCCAGCGCAAGTGCTGCACCAGCAGCTCCTCAAACCGCAACTGCTGCACCCGCTGATGCCAAATCTAATAAATTCGGCGGTGCAGCCTTAGCAGCAGCCGGAGTAGTGGCCGGAGTCGCCGGAGTCGCCGGTCTGGCAGCAGCAGCGTCAGCAATGAGTTCGGAGGAGGAATCCTTCGAGGATGACGAGGAAGAAGCTGTCTCCGACTTCGACATGGACGATGACGAGGAAGAAGCTGTCTCCGACTTCGACATGGACGATGACGAGGAAGAAGCTGTCTCCGACTTCGACATGGA
>NZ_JAUBUN010000025.1:41982-42153 GCF_036702665.1 Microcoleus sp. Aus8_D2 | reverse complement strand
CGATGACGAGGAAGAAGAAGCCTCGGCTTTGGACGGTCTCGATCTGGGCGACGATGAGGAAGAGGCCGTATCAGACTTCGACCTCGACGATGACGAGGAAGATGAAGCCTCGGCTTTGGGTGGTCTCGACCTCGACCTCGACGATGAGGAAGATGAAGCCTCGGCTTTGGG
>NZ_JAUBUN010000025.1:0-41882 GCF_036702665.1 Microcoleus sp. Aus8_D2 | reverse complement strand
GAGGAAGATGAAGCCTCGGCTTTGGGTGGTCTCGACCTCGACCTCGACGATGAGGAAGATGAAGCCTCGGCTTTGGGCGGTCTCGACCTCGACGATGATGAGGAAGATGAAGCCTCGGCTTTGGGCGGTCTCGACCTCGACCTCGACGATGAGGAAGATGAAGCCTTGGCTTTGGGCGGTCTCGACCTCGACCTCGACGAGGAAGATGAAGCCTTGGCTTTGGGCGGTCTCGACCTCGACGATGACGAGGAAGATGAAGCCTCGGCTTTGGGCGGTCTCGACCTCGACGATGACGAGGAAGATGAAGCCTCAGAATTTGGGACTTTGACCTCTGGGGATCTCGAAGCGGGGATATCCGATCCCTTTGGGGAAGAAGATGCAGATTTTGTCGCCGAAGCAATACCCGATCCGTTTGGGGTAACGACCTCAGATGAGCTAGATATGGATCTGGGTGACTTGGACGAAGAGGCTCTTGACGATTTCTCTGTATCTGATGACGATGACCTCGACGATCTCGGACTTGACGATCTGGGGGAAGCAACTACCGGAGATCCTGATGAAGATGATTTAGATGCTCTAGGTCTCGGTGATTTGGATTCCGATGATGAGGATGAAGAGATTTCTGGCTTTTTGTCGGATTTTAAGTAAGCTTGTTGCGATCGCCCAAGTCTATCCTAGTCCGGAAGTTTCCCACTCTATTTGTGATACCATTTCTCAAAAAGAATGCAACTGTAAGCAAGCTCCAAATCCTGAGCGACCTCAGTCATTCCCAATCGAAAATCGCCAATCGAAAATCGAAAATGGTATGAGTTGTGAGTTGCGAGTTGTGAATTTTTAATTAACTCAAACTCACAACTATCAAAAGGGTTTTTACCTGAGCGAGTTGAAAAACAGTAAGTCCCTGCCGTGAGGGATTATAAGCCCTCGCACAGAATTTTTTAGGTCAAATTTTGGATGCTGCTGCTGCGGAAATATTCAGTTGGCTACATCTATTTTTCAGAGGAATTACGCCAAAACCAGGTATTTCTATGATTGTTCTGCGATCGCGCGATCGCCAAAAACAGATGTTCGATCGCTCCTGCGCCTGTTCGCGATCGAGACCAAACACAACCTATGCTTGTCCGCAGCAAGAGATGCGATCGCAAAATACAGGTACTTCCTCGCTCCGACACCTGTCGAGTTCGAGACTAAAAACAATTTAAAGGGAGAAGATTTGAGATATGACTGCTATTACTACTACAGAACCAGAAGCTTTAAACTTTGAATGCGAAACTGGTAATTATCACACATTTTGTCCGATTAGCTGCGTAGCTTGGCTTTATCAAAAAATCGAAGATAGCTTTTTCTTAGTCATCGGTACCAAGACTTGCGGCTATTTCTTGCAAAACGCCATGGGCGTGATGATTTTTGCCGAACCCCGCTATGCAATGGCTGAGTTGGAAGAAGGCGATATTTCCGCTCAATTAAACGATTTCGACGAGTTGAAGCGGCTGTGCTTGCAAATTAAGCGCGATCGTAACCCCAGTGTAATCGTCTGGATCGGCACCTGCACCACCGAAATCATCAAAATGGACTTGGAAGGGCTAGCACCCAAACTCGAAGCAGAAATCGGCATTCCCATCGTCACAGCCCGCGCTAACGGCCTAGATTACGCCTTTACCCAAGGCGAAGATACCGTCTTAGCAGCCATGGCCGCCAAATGTCCTGAGAAAGCCCCCGTCATCGAATCTCAGAAACAAGAACGCAACGCCATCTCTCAACTGCTAAACTTCGGCAAGAAAAAAGAAGAAGTTGCAGCAGAAGAATCCGAATATGTCAAGCACACACCGCTGGTACTTTTCGGTTCTTTGCCCGACCCAGTTGTCACACAGCTAACCCTAGAATTGAAGAAGCAAGGCATCAAAGTTTCCGGCTGGCTTCCTTCCAAGCGCTACACAGAACTACCTGTCTTGGAAGAAGGCTATTATGTATCTGGCATGAATCCGTTCTTGTCACGCACAGCTTCTACGTTGATGCGCCGTCGTAAGTGTAAGCTAATTGGTGCTCCATTCCCGATCGGCCCAGACGGAACTCGCGCCTGGATTGAGAAAATTTGCTCTGTTTTGGGCATTGAACCCCAAGGTTTGGACGAAAGAGAAGCGCAAATCTGGGCAGGTTTAGAAGATTACCTGCAAATCATTCGCGGCAAATCAGTCTTCTTTATGGGAGACAACTTGCTAGAAATTTCTTTAGCGCGTTTCTTAATTCGCTGCGGCATGACTTGCCCGGAAATCGGCATTCCTTACATGGACAAGCGCTATCAAGCAGCCGAATTAGCGCTGTTAGAAAAAACTTGTCACGAAATGGGAGTTCCCACACCTCGGATTGTCGAAAAACCCGACAATTACAATCAGCTTCAGCGGATTTACGAGCAGAATATCGACTTGGTAATTACAGGTATGGCCCACGCTAATCCTTTGGAAGCGCGCGGCATTAATACTAAATGGTCAGTTGAGTTTACTTTCGCTCAAATTCACGGCTTTGGCAATGCGCGGGATATTTTGGAGTTGGTGACTCGCCCGCTGCGCCGGAATAATTCGCTGAAGGATTTGGGTTGGGGTGACTTGGTGAAGAAAGAAGCCAAGGTTTAATCGCTTTTAGCTAAGATAGTAAGGTGGGCGTTGCTCACCTTATTTTTTTATGAACCGCTGATGCAGGCAGATACACACAGATGAACGCGGATGAAAACTCGTAGGGTGCGTCGCCATGAAAAATCGTTAACCACATATCGACAATCTCACAGCGACGCACCTATGCCATTGCGAGCCAGTGTAAAAAAACACACAAATGTTGTAGTCGTAGGGTGCGTCGCCATGAAAAATCGTTAACCACATATCGACAATCTCACAGCGACGCACCTATGCCATTGCGAGCCAGTGTAAAAAAACACACAAATGTTGTAAAAATGGTATTAGAATATTACTTGAGCCTGAAATATGTTATAAGTTTTTACCCAGATCCAGAAGGAGGCTATACAGTCCTCATCAAAGACCTTCCAGGTTGTATGTCTGTGGGGGAAACTTTATCAGAAGCAATGGAGAACATTGAGGAAGCTAGGGAATTGTGGATAGAGACTGCTTATGAGTGCGGGCATGAGATTCCTTTACCTGCTGCGGAGGTTGAGTATAGCGGAAATTTATCGTTGGAAATCCCTAAATCGCTGCACAGGAATTTAGCAGATAATGCTGAGAGGGAAGGAGTGAGTATTGAACAACATATTTTAGCTGTGTTGAGCAAGGCTGCCTAAAATTTAACCTTCCGAGTAACTCATGAGGAATGGTTATAGAAGCAATTTGAGATATTTGAGGCTGGTAGTCGATCGCCCGTTATCTGTCGATCGCCCGTTATCTGTCGATCGTCATAAAGATATCAAATGGGTTCAAAAAAGCCGCTATTGACAGGATGCTCTTTTATATCTTGCGCTTTTTATCAAGTACAATTTATACCAAATGAGATGAGCTTACCCTGCTTATTTCCCTAAAAATCACTCTTAATATGTGCTTTAAAAATAGAATTTAGCTGAAATTTTGCTGGCTTTTCTGAAACTTTTTCTACTAAACAGCGTCTGGTTAAAGATTGTATAATGTGCATAAATTTAGCTTGAGATACTTCCATATTAGCAGGTTTTTGGGAAATATCTATCGGTTTATCTTGATTGGCTAACCAGTTGATCGCATTTTTTTCTAATTCTGATAACCGCTCTAACTGCGATTCTAAATTTGTTTTTATGTCACCTAAAAACAACTCATTTTCATCTTTCAGAAAAAGGGAAACGCTCCCGTTCAAGAACTCTATAATTATTGAAGAAATAATATTTAACCAAGCCGGATGACTTTGATATAGTGTTATTAATTTATCCCATTTTTCCTCATCTTGTAATTTTTTTTGTCTCAAGATGTCTTTAGCCTCTTGTCCTAAACCTTGAAGCTGTAATGTTTGTGTATATTGATTTTCAGCTTCTAACGTTTCTATTTCTCCAGGTTTTTCCCAACTAATTAAAATTAAACAACTCTGATGAGATAAGGTAGCAATTTGCTGAAAAAATTTACAATAATCTTTATATTCTGTTAAATACTGACCCGCTAAGTTACCAGTTTTAAAAATATTCTGCACGTCATCAAGGATTACTAAACAACGAGATGAGCGAAAATAATTTATTATTTCTGGTAATGGAGTTGCATGGGATTGAGAAAAAAACTCTTTAAGTTCATCTTTAAGGTCGATCGGTTTAGGCAAATGCTCAAGACTCCGATAAATAATATAATCAAATTGTGTGTTAATTTCTGAGATTAATTTCAGGCTTAAAGCCGTTTTTCCTATGCCGCTTAAACCATAAATTGTGATTAATCTAGTCTGATTTTCTAAAATCCATTCTTTAAGAGTAGAAATTTCTGAATTACGCCCGTAAGTATAGTTCCATTCTGGTGCTGTTGTTAGATCAATGATTGGGAGTTGATTTTGGACTTGGGAAGAGGGCGATCGCTTTTCTCTATCTTCTAAAGATTGAGGATTTTCTCTACAAATATTAACATGACTATTACTAATAGTATTACTATTGATCTGTGGAGAGTTGACAAAATTGTAGATAGTAGAACCAGCTTTATTTTCTAAAATAGAACGAACATTCTTTTGTTCAATCTCTTCTGAAAAAACATCGGAGAGAAGTTTCCATAATTTCGCTCCCTCTCTTTTAATGTGATCGTAACTATACCCATTATTTACCGCAATTTTATGAAATTTTTGACGTTGTAAAACACTTTCTAATATAGATTTGTGTAAAGAATCAAGATGTTGTCCTGTTTTAGCGAATACCTGATCGTCAGTCCATTTTGACAATTTTTGAATGTCCATATATTTTTAACCTCACTCAATCTTTTTAGTTTAGCCACCAAAACCCACTTTTTGCCACTAAAAGTTAAGTTTTGTAGAAGGTTACTAAAGATTAGCACCCAATGACACTATATCACACCAAATCCCACTATTAATTTTCCTATTAAATGCCACCCCAGTCTAAAAATTAGAAAGTACAATTTTAAATGTTAACCAATTTTCAAGAAGAAATCACATGAAAACACAAATTTGTGATGAAACAGTAAGATCGGTGCCTTTTACCCTAAGTTTTGTAGAGAGACTCGACCAAGCATTGTATGATGAAGCGATTAAGGATTCAGAGATACTAAAACAATCCTATGATCCGAAAACTCAAACATCGAATATTCCTGTTTCTGCTAATGGTACTTCCTTGTCATATGGTGATTCACATAGTGGTTTTCTCTCTGGTAAAGATGATACGAAGCAAACTGATACTTAAAGCTGACAGTGGCATTAGTTGAAAACCACGGGCTTTCTGTATCAAACAACATTGATTATACGGTACGGTAGGGTGCGAAGCATTCTATCGTACCGCTTTAAGCTGTTAGCTATCGTAAGTATTAAAATCCTAATTTGGATACCGCATAAAGATCAATTAACCAACATATCTGATTCATCACCCCAAAACGAGATTACAAATTAAAATATGATATTAATTTTTACGAACAAGCAGGATACACACACTGATGAAGTTATCAGAAAACTACATAAAAAAGATATTGAAGTTTTTAGGTTAAATTCAGAAGATTTGCTTCGGAAATATAAGATAAATATTTACATTGATGAAAATGGTTTATGGAATGGAGAGATTAATGACGAACTTGGTAGAATATTAAATTTAGCCAAACTAAAAGTAGCATGGTTGAGAAAACCTGACTTTGATTTTTTTGGTAAAAGTGCTGAATCTACAGAGGAACAGTTTATAGCTTCAGAAACAAAGGCTTTTGTCAATATACTATACTCTATACCCAGCATAAGATGGATAAACGATCCATTTATCGCCAATAAAGCGAAAGTTAAATTTCAACAACTTTTACTAGCCAATAAATACGGGATCAAAATCCCCAAAACACTGATAACCACCCAACCAGAAACAGCGAAAGAGTTTTTTCTAGAGTGCGGAGAAGAGATTTTAGTTAAAACCATTTATACTGGAAATGTGACGATCGACGGTATCAATCAAGGAATACCGTCAAGAAAGATTGGCAAAGATGATTTTTATAAATTCTATAAAAACATTTATTTGTCACCTACTCAATTGCAAGAATATATCGAAAAAGGTTTTGAATTAAGGATTACAATTATTGGTAAAAAGGTATTTGCCGTTAAAATTGATTCACAAGCCCATGAAGAAACCAAAATTGATTGGCGACTCCATACTCAAATTAATCCACATTCTCTCTTTGAACTACCGGCAAAAATAGAAAAATTCTGCATCGATTTTTTGGAGGAGCAAAAACTATTATATGGGGCGATGGATTTTATTGTGACTCCCAACAATGAATATGTGTTTTTAGAAAATAATCCTTTTGGTCAATACCTTTGGCTAGAAATAGAAACAAAAATACCATTAACAGAAGAGATTTGTAATTTATTAATAAGCTATCTTGATGCTTGATTACTGTTTTTTGGGCTTCACCCTTCCAGTGCTGGTTAAGAGCATCTCAATCATGCTCGATCGCACTTTTTCTATTCCGCAGCAGAGAATCACAGGCATCCCCTCTGTCCCACAACTCAGGAAACGCCGCCTATAATCGAAACTAGCCATCAATTCTCATCAATTGAGGAACCGCCATGAGTCAAGACAACGAAAAAATCAGCTATTCAGAGAAAACAGAACGTCTCAGAGTTATCGGTCAGTTTATCAAAACCGTGACACCGATGATTTGGACAGTTGTCATTCTAGTAGTCATCATTCCCCTACTAGGCAACTTTCTCATATCCCAGTCGCTAACAAATACCGGAACCACAGCAGTTGTAGTCTCGCCGCCCCACGATTTCAGCAAAGTCAACCAAGAGGTTAAAAACGCTATCCAACAATCCCATACAACAGCCGAGACTTTCGCATCAAAAGAATTGGACAAATGGGAAACCGAAGTAATTGCACGAGTAGACAATAGCTTCCTCGATTGGTACTTCGATTACTTCAATCAAAAAAAGATGGAGTTTACAGTACCTTTCAATTTCGTCAAATCAGCCGTCCTCAACCGATTTGACATGACAGCAGCATCTCGTGCTGTGTCCGAAAAATTAACCGAAGACTTCCAAAGAGAATTTGCCAACCGCGTTTTGCTGCCCAAAAACGCTCAACTGCGATTTCAATTAATCACTCAAGATACTGCTAACTTGTACATAGCCGAAGTTAGCAAAAATGTAAAAGTAGTTCAAAACAATTATAACATACCCCAAGTACAATGGGACAAATATCTGAACGATATTGCCAGCACAATTAGCGACAAAGGAAACATCTCAAATTTATCATTAAAAGTATTAGTCGGCGGCAGCGGTTACTTAGTTGCTAAACCATTAATATTGGGAGTAGCAACCAAAGTTGGCAGCAAAGTTACAGCAAAAGTTGCCAGCAAAGCCGCCGCCAAAGTAGCCACAAAAACAGGCGGTACAGTTGCTAGTCAGTTGGGAGTAGGTTTAATTGACCCGATTGTCGGCATTGGGATTATCATCTGGGATTTGTGGGATTACAATCACACAGTCACAGTAGAAAGACCGATTTTGCGGGAACACATTGTAGAATACTTGAAAGATGTCAAAAAATCACTGCTCACACATCCTGAAACCGGAATCATGGCAGCAATTTATCAGTTGGAAAGCGGCATTTTGAAGTCACTTTAATCATTTACAGCACTTGGAAAGTAATTGTCATTGCGAGCGATCGCGTTAGCGAAGCGATGACCTACTCAGTCCTGGACACAGAACCTATATATGTAGGGCGAGGCACACAGCACCTTACCGCTATAAATAGCGCGTCAAATCACTTTTTGCACAAGTCCTGATACTAGGAATCTAGGGTGCGTCATTTTTGGCTCTAGCACGAAAAACTAGGGTTTTCTCCGACGGGCACCCTACTAATTGTGCTACTTTCTCAACACTTCGGACAGTTTTTGATTGCCAAGCGTAGAATAAGGATTTCAGCGCGATTCGGCAAGTTCGCTGCTTTCGGGAAAATCAAGGGTTTTAAGCTACGACATAAAAACTGTGCGGACTATTGTTTATTTGACACTCAAGCGGGCTAAAGCCACGCTCGATTCTTGATTAATAGAATCGACTTGCTGATGCAGAATTACTTCAACATCAGTAGCGGTCAATTCTCCACAAGCGTTATGGGTGTTACCCCAAGTTCCGGTATGCCCTACCGTACTCAATCCCCGACTTAGGATGTTCCTAGCTGCGTTGTGATCTCTATCAAGCACACATCCACACCGACAAGTGTGAGTTCGTGTTGATAGACTTTTCTTAACAATCGTTCCGCAGCTACAGCATTCTTGGCTTGTTCCATTAGGAGAAACGGCAATCGTAATTCTTCCAAATACCTTGCCGAAATATTCCATCCAAACTCGGAACATATACCAAGATGCGTCGTTAATTGATTTCGCTAAGCAGTGATTCTTCACCATATTTTTAATTCTCAAATCTTCGTAAGCTACACAGTCGTTGGACTGGATGACGCATCTTGCCAATTTCACAGCAAAATCTTTACGTTGCCTACTTATTTTGAGGTGGCGCTTACCTAGGATCACTTTAGCTTTTCCTCTGTTTTCTGAGCCTTTGACTCGCTTTGATACTCGTCTTTGGGCTTTCTTTAATCTACGCTCTCCCTTGCGGAGGAATCGTGGATTCTCAACTGCAATGCCGTTGGAATCAGTGTAGAATTCTTTCAATCCTACATCTAATCCAATGACATTGCCTGTAACTTCAATCTTCTCCGAGCGGTCAACTTGAATGCAGAATTGGACGTAATACCCGTCTGCGCGTTTCACTAGCCTTACTCGTTTAATTTGAGTAAGCTGATAGAAATGCAAGTCGCGCGTCCCTTTTAATTTCAGTTTCCCGATTCCTTGCTTGTCGGTGAATGTGATAGATTTCCGGTCTGTTGCCAATTTCCAACCGCTAGTTTTATATTCAACTGAGCGGTTATTTTTTTCGTATTGTGGAAATCCTTTCTTACCAGGAATCTTCTTTTTGCAATTATCGTAGAATCGGGAAATTGCCGACCACGCTCTTTCTGCACTAGACTGTCGAGCCATGCTGTTTAATTCATCGCAAAACGGAAACTATGAAAGCTAGGACAGCGCTATACTTATTTAAGTCAAACTTATTGACTTTTTCGTTGTCTATCCAAAAACGTAATGCCTTATTTCGGATGAACTGCACTGTCCTAATTGCTTCATCTACAGCGTCAAATTGCTGCTGCTTTCCGTATGCCTTGAATTCAAAAACTAGCATGACTTCGACCTCATCACGATATTCTTATCTTACTAGGACTAGACTAAGAACGATGAATTGTTACATTTGTTTACAATAAAAATTGAAAGGGACTGAAGTCCCTCGCCTCGCTTGCATCGAGCGGACTAAAGTCTCGCTCGTTTTCCGCTTCCCGTATTTCTTTTTATAAAAACTACCGGGACTTACGCATCGATCCCCCCAACCCCCTTAAAAAGGGGGGCTTTCAGGTTCCCCCCTTTTTAAAGGGGCGCCGGGGGGATCGGGATTTGATGCTTTTCGTGCGTAAGTCCTGAACTACGTTATATCGCAGAGGTTCCTTGAACTGGCACTAGCCAGCTAGCGTGCGGTTTAAAGAATGCAGCGAAGGGAACCTGTTCTTTTCCTAAACCGTAACTGGGGATAGGGGAGTTCGCCCCAGGTTCAAAGTGCGGCACTAAGTAACTTACAATAAATCAGTTGGCTAGGTAAACAAAATTACAGCAATCCTGCCGATCGCCCAAAAGCAGACAAGTGGGTTCTTTTCCCTTCTGCCCTCTGCTAAGAGCCTTCTACCTTCTATTTTATTTACCAGGGTGCAACAATCAAAAACATTACTTGATGCAGTGAGTGGCATATGACTTTTGAAGAAGCCCTGGAATTCGTAGAAACTGCCTTGGAGTCCAAGAGGGGTAAACCGTTAAGTTTGCTAGAGCAGGAAATTTTAAAAGCTTGTTGGGAAAACACAACCTACGGTGCAGTTGCTGACAGCTTGTACCTGAGCGTAGGACATATCAAAGATTTAGCTTCTCTCCTGTGGCAGCGTCTTTCAGACGCAATGGGAGAAAAAGTTACTAAAAATAACTTCCGCCCTCTGCTAGACAAGCAAAGCGGCGCAACTGCGATGGTTGGCGCAAAAGGTAAAGAAGCGCCTATCGCTCCCGCTGACACAGGAGAAAGTGAGGTTAATCCAAGCGAAACTCCCAAAGGCAATATCTTAATTGTTGACGACCTGATCGAAAACCTGCAATTTTTAACAAAAGTATTGAACAAACACGGTTATAAAGTTCGCAGCGTCACCAACGGTAAGATGGCATTAAGAACAATCCACAATCACCCTCCCGATGTCATTTTACTCGATATTAAAATGCCTGAAATGGATGGTTATGAAGTCTGCGAAGCTCTCAAAGTAGATGAAAATACCTCAGAAATTCCGGTGATTTTCTTAAGTGCGCTAGATGAAGTTTTAGATAAAGTAAAAGCCTTTCAAGTAGGCGGGATTGATTATATCACCAAACCCTTTCAATCAGAAGAACTCATCGCTAGAATTCAAACTCAACTAACTATCCAACAACAAAAACACCAGTTAAGGAAGCAAATCGAAGAACATCAACAAACCGCAGAAATTCTCTACCAATCTCGCACTTTACTTGCCAGCTTATTAAATAGTTCCCAAGATGGAATTGCCGCCTTGCAAGCGGTGAGAGATACGCTCACCGAAGAAATTTACGATTTTCGCTGTTTGGTGGTTAATCCCATCTTTGCGAAGTTATTTGGTCAAAAGCGAGAAAACCTCATGGGTAAAACCATCCTGAAAAAAATGTTCGATCGACTTACTCCCACACTGTTTGATTCACTTGTAGAGGTAGCTGAGACAGGAGAAGCGATCGAACAAGAATTTTATTGGGAAAAAGATGACTGTCAAATATTGTATTATTTGAGTGCCGTAAAATTTGGAGATGGTTGTTCGATTACTGTCCGCGATATCACAATGTTTAAACTACTTGAATTTAAGGTAAAGATGCAATCACATTTAAAATAATCTCACGCGGTTTCTTTGAGAAACTGGGGTAATGCAATCATTTTTCCACAAAGCGCTCGGTCAAATCCAAAATCTTCTCAAACTCAAACTTATTAACCCAATCCCTAAGAGTCTGAAGTTCCAGCACATAAGATGACGGGATTTTATCCAACAATCTAGATACTAATTCCGAGTCCGCTTGCAGAGCGGCTTCATGCAATTTTACAATCCATTTCCTTGACCTTGCTGCTATAAATTTTGTTAAATTCACAGGTTCTCCATCCAGATTGTCTGGAGGAGAATTTAACTCTGACGACTCATAAACATAACTTACTCCCAGATGTTTAGCCGCGATCTCAAAAATAGTCTGTTCTTGGAAAGGTTTTCGCACAAAGTCATCGCAACCCGTGGATAAAATCATCGTTTTTTCTTCTTCCAAAGCGCTAGCAGTAATAGCAATCACAGCAGTAGCTTGACCTTTAGTGGTAGCTTTAATCCGTTTAGTTGCTTCATAACCGTCCATCACGGGCATTCGCATATCCATCCAGATGAGATGCGGTGAGTAGGAATTCCAAATTTCAATCGCATCTTGACCGTTACTGGCTTCTTGTACTTCAAAACCAATGGCAGTAATGATTTTAACTAACAGTTTTCGATTGTAATCGTTATCGTCAACAACCAGGATTCGATAGTTGGGTTGGTGGGGAGCTAGGCCAATGACGCGACGACTGTGGGGTTGGTTTTGAATTACTAGAGCATCAGCAATACCCACAGAAATGTCAAATTTAAATGTTGTGCCAGAAGTCGGTATATCTGTTGTGTCGTCGTGGTAATCCTTGAGAGGCATTCCAGGGGTGAAAGCTTTGCCGCGACTGATAGCGGTGATTTCACCCCCCATCAAGCGGACAAATTGACGGCTAATCGTTAGCCCCAATCCCGTTCCTTGCTGCATTCGTTCACCCGATGCTGTTTGCACGAAGGGTTGAAATAGGTTCTCCAGTTCGTCCGCCGCCATACCAACTCCCGTGTCTTTTATTTCAAAGGCGATTGTCATTTGTCCTCGGTCATTTGTGATTTTTGTTGTTTCTTGACCAATTGCGAATGAGGGATGACTAATGACGGATATCTGCACTGACACGCTCCCAGACGATGTAAATTTAATCGCATTATTGATTAAATTAATTAGGACTTGCCGCAGCTTAACTGCATCGGTGCAAATATATTTAGGGACATCAGCAGCACAGTCAAATCGTAGCTTCAAGCCTTCAGCTTTGGCTTTCAAGGAAAACATATCTTCGACATCAGCCAATAATTGATGGAGATCGAAGTTAGTTTCGTTTTTAGCCATGCGTCCAGCTTCGATTTTGGAGAGGTCGAGAACTTGATTAATTAGAGTCAACAAATGCTCTCCACTGCGATGAATGATGTTGAGGTTCTCTTTTTGTTCGGTTAAGAGATTTGCGTCCTGGTTCATCAGTTGGGAAAAGCCGAGAATGGCGTTCAGGGGAGTTCGCAATTCGTGGCTCATGTTGGCAAGGAAGGTACTTTTGGCAAGAGATGCAGCTTGAGCGGCTAATGCGGCCCGTTCGAGTTCTGCTTCTGTTTTTTTACGTTGCGTAGCTGCCGCCACGGCATCGCTAATTTCCTGTTCTAAGCGCACATTTTCGATCAGCGCTTTTTGGGCTTGCTGGCGATCGCTAATATCTTGAAAGGCTGCGATCGCATACTCGACATTACCCGTCTCATCGAAAATCGGCGTACTGGTTGATTCTATTGGAACAATGCGATCGCACTGGTGCAGTTCCAAGTCATCCGCCCAAGCTGTTTCACCGTCGAGCGATCGCACCACAGGTAGCTCTTCCACGGGGTATATCTCCCCAGTACCAGCCCGATAAATGCCATAGGTATCGGAGAGTTGCTCGGTTTCGGCTGCGGATAACTCTTGAATGTTGAGTAACTGCTGTCCAATTTGATTGGTGTAGATGATTTGTCCTCGATCATCGTGAATGGATATGCCAACTGGAATGGCATTGAGGAATTTATTCAGGCGATTTTGCGTCGATTGTACTTGGGTATAGAGTCTAGCATTGGTAAGGGCGATCGCTGCTTGTGTCGAGAGCATTTGAATCACTTCCAGGCGATCGGGCGTAAAAACACCATCCGCTAGATTATTTTCCAAGTACACAATCCCAATCACTTTACCCTGATTGAGCAGTGGCGCACAAAGAATTGACTTGGGCTGGTGTGTTTTGATATAAGCATCTTGAGAAAATCTGCCATTACCAGCGACATCAATTTCAATCAGTCCTTCCTGAGTCCTTTCAACATAGTTAATAATCGACAAAGGCAAGCAACTTTCCATAGAAGTCGATGGCAACAATATCACCTGATTTGAGTTAGCCTCGCCCGACGCTTCGACCCTCAGTTGTCCGCGAAACTCTAAAATTAGATAGCCCGTTTGTGCGCCAGAGCTTTCCAGCAAGATTCTCATCAAAGTCGTCAGGAGTTTATCCAGCTCAATTTCACTAGCAATTGCCCCAGATGCTTTCATCAGCGCTGCCAAATCCAGGACTTCACCAGAAATACTACCAGACGTATTAGACAGGCTGTTGCGCGAATCTATGGAAGTATTGGCTTTCGTGAAACGCTTTAATAGTTTCGGATACTGTCGTTCTAAATCTTTCACTTTAGCTGTTGCACCCCAACGTAAATAACAGTAGTAAGCACTTGTAAGATAAGCTTGGGCAACTTGCTCCTTGCCCCAATCGATATAGAATTTGGCAGCCAGTTCATTAGCCAAAGCTTCTTCGTTGAGATACTCATGTTCTTTGGCTAAACTAATAGCGCGATCGTAAAAGTCTATTGCCTTATCCTTATGACCCAAAACTCGATGTTGCTCTGCTTCCACTAGATATAATTTATGCAAGTGAGTCATCGGAGCAGACTGCGCCCATTTTTTGAGTTTTTTTCGGTTAGCTTTCACCTTTTCGAGGATGAGTTTTTGTTCTGATTTTGGTGCATCAGAATAAATAGCAAGATGGACTAAAGAATGGTAGAAATGGTAGAGAGGAATCGTTCCTACAGCACTATCGCTATATTTTTCTGCTGACTTAGCATTTGACAGAGCTTGTTCATAATCTTGAAAAAGATAGCAGAGAACTAACTTGTGAAAATAGAGGGAGCGACAAATATTTTCAGCATTGGCCTCTAGATGCAGAGGTAACATTTTTGTTTCATCATAGCTTTCACCGATTAAAAAGCACCTATCTTCAGCCCGAGCCATTAAGTTCAATACAACCTGTCGATTAAGTTGGTTATAGTAATATGATGTTTCTAGCTTGAGTTGGCCCAGAGCATTACTATACATTGCCATCTCTCCCTCGACTGTTGCCAATTCCTTACCCAATACATAGGAATGGTAACAGTATACGCAAGCTGAATAAGCTGCATATTCTAAGTCTCCAGTTTCTAAAGCGAGCGAGTAAGCATCCCGCAAAGGATTTAAGGTTTCTCTAAGATGCTCTTTCCAGTGCTTGATAAAGTAATTAACAATAAAAATTATCCGAGCTTGGAATTTTTTGTCATTAAACTTATCGACCAGCTTAAGAGCCAGTTGACCAA
This sequence comes from Microcoleus sp. Aus8_D2, assembly GCF_036702665.1. Taxonomy (NCBI): domain Bacteria; kingdom Bacillati; phylum Cyanobacteriota; class Cyanophyceae; order Oscillatoriales; family Microcoleaceae; genus Microcoleus; species Microcoleus sp. Aus8_D2. The sequence continues at coordinate 27,112 of NZ_JAUBUN010000025.1, read as the reverse complement.
ATTGATAGCCAGCCTCAATGTCTCCTACAGATTCCCCAGAAAGAATGATTCCGTAAGCAGCATAGGCATAGGAAGACACAGAAGTATTCCCATATTTGATTGATAAATTAACTTGTTTCAACACAATCAGCCCAAGCAATTCAGGCGCTGCCAAATAGGCAGAAGAGGCTACACGCGATAGGATACTCATAGTTGCTAGCCGATCGGGGTCAATCATTGCTGGTAGGTCGATTAAGTCCTCGATTCGTTTGCCTACCAAGCTTAACTTTGTCCTCACCAGTTCAAGTAAAACATCTAATTTATTCGGTTTTTTGGGAAATTTAATTCCCAACAGCTTCAATATGAAAAATGCCGTTTGAATGGCTAACAACGGTTTATTTTGTGCTGTATAGGCTTGGATTTTGACTTCATAGACTTTCACTTTGTCCAACAACGAAGTAGCTTGTTGCAGCACAAGGGAAGCCAACTTTTCCATTTCGTCAAAGTTGCCTCGCGAACTAGCTACCTCGGCTGCTTCTACATAGAGTGCCAAGGTTAAGTCATACTGACGAAGCCAGCTATCTGCACTGAGGCAATCCCTGGCAATTCTTAAGTAATTCCATGCGGGTTCCCAGGCGGCTGATGCCTTCGCTTTTTTGCCAGCAATGAGATTTAATTGAGCGAGTTTATCTCTTTCTAACTGAACGTCTATTGTTGCAATACCGAAGTTGAGTTGATTGACAATATCAAAAATCTTTTGTTGGAGTACCTGTGGAGGCGTATTTTTTAACAAAAGTTGTCCGACTTTCCAGTGAACGGCTTGCTTATCGTCTGGGGGAATTAGGGAATAGGCGGCTTGCTGGATGCGGTCATGAGCAAATTTATAACTAATTTTTAATTCATGCTCTTCTCGGTCTGTTTCAATAAATTTGTAGTCATCGCCGACGGGTAATATCAATCCCGCTTCAATGGCATCCCATAATTTATGAGCCGTTTGTTTTTGAGAATTTTCATTAATGATTGAAAGCGTTTCCCAATCAAATTTGTTGCCAATACAAGCGGCTAACTGTAAGTTTTTTTGTGCCGATTCTGATAAGGTTTTAATTTTTTGGGTCATCAATTCAACAACATTATCAGTGATGTTTCTAGTTTTAATCTGTTCTAAATTCCAAGACCAAGCTCTAGCCTCCCTATCAAATTTAAGGAATTTCTCTGTATAAAGTGACTTCAGAAATTCTTTGAGAAAAAAGGGATTACCCTGTGTTTTTTCCCAAACCAACTCAGCTAATCTTTGGGTAGGGACGCACTGACTCTTCAGCGTATCCGCAATGAATTCATTAACCTGGTTTAAATTTAAAGGTGAAAGGGATAGATGATTAACTACTACTCCCTGCTTTTTTATCTCCGATAAAGTCAACATGACAGGATGAGTTGCACTGACTTCGTTATCTCGATAAGCTCCAATCAAAAACAGATATTGAGTATTAGTATTGGTCATTATAAGCTGGAGCAATTGCAGCGTGGCGCTGTCCGCCCATTGAAGGTCGTCTAGAAATAGGACGAGGGGATGCTCTTTTTGACAAAAGACTTGCATAAACTTTTGGAAAACTAAATTAAACCGAATTTGTGCTTCTGTTGGAGGTAATTCGGGGACGGGATGCTGTTGGCCAATAATCAGTTTAACTTCTGGAATGACATCAATAATAATTTGACCGTTCTCTCCTAATGCACGTTGAATCTTCTCTCGCCACTGTTGTAGCTGAGGTGCGGTTTCGGTGAGCAATTGCCGAATTAATTCTTGGAAGGCAGCAACCAATGCCTGATAGGGAATATCGCGGTGAAGCTGGTCAAACTTGCCTGCAATAAAGTAGCCGCGTTTTTGAGTAATGAGCTTATACAGTTCCTGGGCTAAAGCTGATTTCCCGATGCCAGAGTATCCAGAAATTAGCATGAGTTCAGTTTGTCTTTGTACGGGCGGGTTTTGTTCCTGAGTTATCGTTGGGTTACTCAGGTTAGGTGCTACCGCGCCTACTCGCTCAAAGGCGGTCAATAAACTCTCAATCTGCGGTTCTCTCCCGTACAGTTTTTGAGGAATTTGTAATTGATGGGAAATATCTTGGCATCCCAAAGTAAACCTTTGGATTGCACCGTTTTTATATTGAGCAAGACAAGTTTCTAAATCTGCCTTGATTCCCCAAGCACTCTGATATCGCTCTGCCGCCGTTTTTGCCATTAATTTCATGACAAGTTCTGAGACGCTCAAAGGAATTTCTGGATTGACTTTATGAGGAGGGATCGGTTGTTTGGCAATATGGCAATGGACTAACTCAAGTGCATCCAGAGATTCAAAAGGGAGTTGGTTGGTTAGCAATTCGTAGAAGGTGACACCGAGAGCATAAAAATCTGTGCGATAGTCCAGCGATCGATTCATCCTGCCTGTTTGTTCGGGAGACATATAAGCCAATGTCCCTTCTAGAACATTGGGACTTTTGATGCTGGTATTTTCTTGGGATAGCAGGGTAGATAAGCCAAAGTCAATGATTTTTAATTGTCCTGTTTGAGGATTTAAGACAATATTAGATGGATTGATATCTTTGTGAATGACATTGTTTTGATGAACTTTGCCTAAAGCATCTGCAATTTGGATGGCAATGTGGAGAAACTCTGGTAAAGTAAAGGAACGACCCTCCTGCAGGATTTTTAAGGACTCTCCTCCAAAATCCTCTAACAACATGACTTGTGTGTTCTGGTATTTCCGCATTTCGTAGGCTTTAATCGTTTCTTCTAAATTGAAACGGCGAGTGATTTCGTATTCCTGTTGATAGCGGGAGAGTTCGGCCGGCGTGGGATAATCTTCTTTGAGGAGTTTCAATATTAAAGGTTGCTGATTTTTTTTGAGGATGCCTCTGTATATCAGGGAATTAGCACTTTCGTAGATTTGGTTGATAATTGTGATATCTGGCAGTGAAATCATGTTGAGAATGACTGCTGCGTAAAAAAAATTAGCAGTATTCAATTATAGCAACGGCTTTGGTGGGTTATGGGATACGCTAGAGTAGTGTGGGATTCCTGGGTCTCTGGAACTGCAATAGGTGGCGACCATTGGTGTCAACAACCAGGTCAAACGTAGTCACAGACTGCTGTTTGACGATTAGGGATCGATCCCCCCTAGCCCCCCTTAAGAAGGGGGGGACAAGAAGCACTCAAAGTCCCCCTTCTTAAGGGGGATTTAGGGGGATCTGGCAAGAGGATAAAAGCGAGATTTTTCAAGGGTTTCAGACTTAAGTTGACACCAATGGGTGGCGACAGTTTCATGGCCCACGCATAGGTAGCTAGAAACCCGGTTTCTACGAGTTTTGGGATGAGTCGCGATAAATTTAGGAAGAAACCGGGTTTCTGAGGCCACGCGATAGGTAGCGAGAAACCCGGTTTCTACGAGTTTTGGGATGAGTCACGATTAATTTAGGAAGAAACCGGGTTTCTGAGGCCACGCGATAGGTAGCGAGAAACCCGGTTTCTACGGGTTTTGGGATGAGTCGCGATAAATCTAGGAAGAAACCGGGTTTCTGAGGCCACGCGATAGGTAGCGAGAAACCCGGTTTCTACGGGTTTTGGGACGAGTCACGATCAATTTAGGAAGAAACCGGGTTTCTGAGGTCACGCGATAGGTAGCTAGAAACCCGGTTTCTACGGGTTTTGGGATGAGTCACGATTAATTTAGGAAGAAACCGGGTTTCTGAGGCCACGCGATAGGTAGCTAGAAACCCGGTTTCTACGAGTTTTGGGACGAGTCACGATCAATTTATGAAGAAACCGGGTTTCTGAGACTTTGATCGTGTCCTCTTTTTCAATGCAGGTGCTTTGCCAAAATCCTCAACCGAGAGCGTCTTTCTCATACCGGACGAGAAGATCCCAGAGATAGATATCGGGATCATCATGCTCGATATCCTCTTTCAGAACGTTAGCTAAAATTTCCGAATCCAAAAAATAAATCTCAAAATTTAGCCGTTTAAAACCCACTTCTTTAAAGATGCGATTCAAGCGCAAGGGCGTATAATGTATCTGTGAATAATGCCACTCCCGCCCGTGAAGCGTGTTGTGCGGTACATTGACTAGCCCTGCTGTTACCCAATAAGCGTGTGGTTTACTTAAATGGGCAATTTCTAAAGGACAAAAGATGGTAGGAAAAAAGCCGTAAAGCTTACCACCTGGTTTGAGAACTTTAGAAAATTCGTGTATTATCTGGCGATTGATTTCATCCTCACTGGAGACAACGGCAGCAACCGCTAGGACATAATCAAATTTTTCTTTCCAATCGGGTCTTTCTTCTATTATTTTGGTAGAATCAAGTTTCTCAAAAACTAATTGTTGGCTGTTAAGCCTGGAATCTCCATCTGATTTTTGCCAATTTTCCCGTGCTTTTTCAATTCCGGTTTGGGAAAAATCTGTGCAGTAAATTTTGCCAATTTGCGGACAAAACTCTAGTAATGCCTTCTGAAGATGAATTTCCGAGCCACAGCTAGGAATCAGAACTTGGATGTCTGGAGAATTGGGAATATCAAAGCAGGAAGATTGATGATAAGGACGGATCAGGGCTTTGCAAAGGTCAGGGTCTTGTGTCAGGCTGAAAGCCTTGCCAGCATAATCTTTGTGGTTTTCATCCCACATCGCTTCCTCTTCTTCAAGAGATTTTGAGGCAAGGCGACTAGAAGAGGGGATGAGCCATTTGGAATCATTTGTGCTGGTCATAATTGTTAACTCCAAGATATTCAGTACAGGTCAAATTTGTGAGTAACGCGATGTGTAACTTTCCTCTTTTCGCCCTTAAAAAGGGCAGGGTTGATTCATTTTCCCGAAGTCCGCCCGGAACTTAAGTTCCGGTCTAATAGCTCAAGTCCATTGAAATAAACTAAAAAGCGTCCTGTTTCTTGTAGTCGGTTTCAACCGACTTTGGCTATAAGCCAGGGAATTAATTCCCTGGTGGGTTTGGGTTGAATCAAATCTGTGTGTCAACCGCTAACAACCAAACCTCCGTTATCCATCACGAACATGACATCCGCACGTAATGCATGAGCCATGCGGTGCGTGATGAAAATTACGGTGCGTTCTTTGGTGATGCGCTCGATGGTGGCGAGGATTTCTCCTTCCGTGGCGGGGTCTAATGATGATGTGGCTTCATCAAGAATTAGAATTGCTGGATTTCTCACCAACGCCCTGGCGAGGGCGATTCTTTGCCGTTGTCCCCCTGATAACTGTCCGCCCCTGTCACCAACAAGTGTGTCGTAGCCTTGGGGTAAGGACAAAATAAATTTGTGAATCTCGGCGGCTTTGGCTGCGGCTTCTACCTGCTCATCACTGGCTTCTAGATAGCCCATGCGGATGTTTTCCCGCACCGAGCAATTAAACAAAATTACTTCCTGAGAAACCAGTCCAATTTGAGAACGAAGCGAACGCACAGTTGCATGACGCAAATCGACCCCATCAAACAAAATGCGTCCTTTATCGGGGTCGTAAAAGCGCGTTAGTAAGTTAACAATCGTACTTTTTCCGGCGCCGCTCTGCCCGACAAATATCACATACTCACCTCGGCGAATCTTCAGCGATAGATTTTTCACCCCCATTCTTTCGGCCGAATAGTTAAAGGTGACATTATCAAAGCAAATATCTTGGGTAAAAGGCGGCAATGCAACCGCATCTGAGGTGTCCCGAACCGCAGGCGTTTCTGAGAGAATATCATTGATGCGTTGTAGAGCGGCTACTCCATCAATGACAATTGGAAGCGAACCGGTAAAGCCAATAATATTCAGATTTAAGCCCAACAACAAAACCTGATAGGAAACTAGAGTTCCTACAGAAATGGAATTGCGGTAGGTCATCAGTGCACCGATACTCAAAATCGCAAGCTGGGTTATGACAAACAGAATCATGGGAACTTTTTGCACCAAGTAGGACAAAAATGTGGCCCGAACATAAACCCGTTGCAAGTCATTCAAATCAGCGGAAAAATCATGGGTAGCTCGGCGTTCCATCCCAAATAGTTTGACAACTGATTGAGAGAGAATATTCTCTTCAACAATGCTGGCTATTTCTCCTTCTTTTTGTAGCAAATGATAGCCTTGAGCAGTAGCCATCTTAGCAATGGGGGCAGGGGCCATGATACAGATGGTTAAACCAATGCAAGTTAGAGTAGCTAACTGCCAGTTAAGTGAGAACATGAAAATAGTAGTAAATAGGATGCTGCTAATTTCTAAAACAACGACGGTTAGCCCCATCGTAATTAAACCATTCTCTACTTGCTGTACGTCGGAAATCAGACATTTGACAAGATCTCCGGCTGAACGTCGCCCAAAAAACTCCATTGACAGATTTTGGAGATGCTCGAATAGGGAGCGCCGAATATTGTTGATGATGACAATGCCCAAACGCGCTCCTAAAAAGTTGCCCAGTAAACCAATGACAGTGTAGAGAATCGCGCCTACAGCAAATAGGGATATGATTAAAACTAAAAGTTTATAGTTTTGAGGGACAATTGCTGCATCCACAATAAATTTCAAACTAACTCTTAGTACAGAATCAAAGGCTGCATCGAAAATTAGGCAGCCAAACATTAAAATAAATTGCCATCGGTAGGAGCCGAGATATTTACTTATTGTTTTTATAAACCAAATAATTTGCTGCATGGTTGATGTGAATCCTGTGGGCAAAAATTTAGATTGTGAATTTGGCAGTTTTCATTGGGATAGCTTCTCGATCGGTAGGGTGGGCAATGCCCAACCTATCGCTCACTCCACCACTTGGCCGATAACATTTATGCACTCTACATATTTATTCTGAATTAATTTTTTATCCTCGTCGAATTGCGCGGTTTTTTGTCCGATTATCTGGGCTACAACTTGCCCTTTTGGAGTCTCAACCTCTCTTTGAATTGAGTTCACTCTTCCTTGTCCTGTTCCGAATGGTCCATAAGTATTCATGGTGGTTATTATTGTCAGGTGAGTGACAACGGCTATGGCTTCTATTCCATAAGAGGTCGCTTCCTTCCATGTGATTTTTGTAATCTTTTCATTCTCGACAAAAGTGATGTCTTGTTTTTCTCCTCCATTTCCTCCCCATTTGGGTAATTCCCTATTATCCTCTGTAATGCATTGAAGCGAGTCAACAACATCACCACTATATATCCTGATTGTCTTCAGTTTCTTTGTTTTGCTGAGATCATCAAGGTGTTTCGTTAGGTTAGGATCGTCATTTGTGTATTTTTCTTGATCCTGCCAACTTAGACCATCTAAGCATTCCTTGGTTATTCCTTTCATTTCTTTTGTTAACTTGTTGATGAGGGGATCCAGTATGTCTTCAGTTATATCAACCTTACGTTGGGGATTTTTTTTGATTTTTTCTATCTCTATCTCTGCCATTCCGTTTATTAATTCAAGCGTCTTCATAACCTTTTGGCTTCCCAATTTCAGGTAATATATTTCGAGCCGTTTCTCCGCTTGCTCTTTGATCGCTTTTGTTAGTCTGTCATATGTGGTTTCATCTTCCCATAGGTCGATACCTAATTCGATAAATACGCCTATGGCTATTCCTCCCACAATTCGTGGGAGGATATTTTTTGCATAGATTCCTAACCGGGTTAATCGACTAATTCCACTTATGGCTACGCCAATTTCATCTGCTGAAAATCTGAAAGCGGTCCGAGCTGTTGTTATTCTCGCCAGTGCCATTAACTGTATAGTTAATCTAGCCTCGCTAACACCCGCATTCAATAGCTTTAGACCAATATAACTGCTTAAAAGTATTTGAACTCCTTTTATGTATGGTGCCCAATCTCCTTTTGTAGTAGATGCAGGGAGAGAAAAACGTCCTTCTGTTATCCAATAGGACGATCCTTCAAAAATAGGGAATACTTTATTAGGATCTTGATTGGTTAGTTGAAGAATGATGCTCAAATTTTCAACTAGATTCTCCGTGTTTTTTACGATTAAAGATGTGTCATTTTGGTACTCTGCCCAATAGCTATTAGTTTCTTGTGATAGTTGTACCGCTCTGTCATATCGCTTCTGGTTGTCAGGTCTAAAAATACTCATGTCTTTTTCCTCCTTGGTTTCTAGATGGATAGCTAATGACTTAAGTTTTTTCTTTCTCTTTAGAGACGATTCCCAAAGCCTATTTCTGAATTTTTCGAGTTAGAGGCAATTTTTCCCTAACTCAATCCACCCTATGAAACCACCTCAAGCACGAGAACCACCCATCGCACAAAATTTTGTCATTGAGTTGAGATCAGCAACAAAAGATGTAGGGTGGGCACTGACGGCAGTGCCCACCCTACATCGATTTTCAATCACATTTCATCAGATTGCAAATTTATTTTTGCAGCTCAAATATTTATCGGAAACGAAACATAATAATTAGCCTCCATTTTAATTAGTTTGCTTGGATTGTATAGAGACGAAATTTTATTTTTGTCTTCCGTCTCTACACCCTTAAGACGCTTCCAGTAGTCAATTTCTGAATTTTTCGAGTTAGAGGCTGTTTTTTCCCAACTCAATGCACCCCCTTAAACCTGCCTCAAGCCCGATCGCCCTTTCGCCTCTTACCTTTCAACGGTTTCACTGCCTCTTCAACCTCCCCGCGAAAAGGGTAGAGCAACCGCCGACTCAACGCACTTTTATAAGCCTGTTTCGCACCCGTCACATCCCCCAACCCCAGCAACGCTCTCCCTTGCCAGTAATGAGCGATCGCCGGGTCAAACTCCATCAGTTCATTCGCTAACCGACAAGCCTCTTCCCACCACCGCCGACTCGCCGCGTCATCCCCCAGCACTCGGTAACTCTCCCCCAGCCACACCGCCACAGATGCAGATTGCAGATAACCCCCCGCTTCAGGTAATAACTGCCATCCTTGCTGCAACGCTTCCACCGCTTCCCGGTGTTTAAGAGCCAGTGCCAACACCCGCCCATGACGAAACCAGGCATCAGGCAACTGGGGCTGAAGTTGCGTTGCTTTGGCAGAGATGCTGCACCCCCGCTCAATTTCCTGAAAACATTCCACCAGCACCCGCCCCGCCGTCGTCCAAACACTGTAGCGCTCAGGAAACCGATCGAGCATCTCTTCTACTATTGATGCAAGGGTTACTTGAGGGTTAGATCCCCCTAAATCCCCCTTAACAAGGGGGACTTTGAGACTGGTTCCCCCCTTGGGAAGGGGGGCGGAGGGGGGATCGAGAGGGGCTGGGGGAGAGGTAACAGGCAAAATCTCACACAACGCCCGATCAATTTCACAATCATTGGGGTACAGACAATAAGCCTTCAGCATCGCCTCAGCCGCCCCCTGGTATTCACCCGTGTGGAACAAGCACCGCCCATAGGAATACCAACCCCTAGGATTATTCGGGTGTTCCTCAGTAAACTGTGCCAACACCGCTAGCCCATTAGCCGACTCCCCTCGGAAAACGTGATAATATGCCAGCAACTCGCGGGCATCCACCGCATCAGGAGCCAGTCGCAGAGCGGAACTAATTATCTGTTTAGTCTGCTTCCCTTCCTCACCCGATACCAATCTCATCCGGCAACGAGTATTAGCCAGTCGTTTGAGTACCCGGAAATCATCGGGAGCCAACTCTAGCACTTTGCTCAAGCGCCGCTGCGCTTCGGGCACATCACCCACCGCCTGACTCGCGTCGTAGCAGTCAATCAGCGTTAAAACATCATCCGGTTTAAGTAACAAAACCCTATCAAAGGTTCGCAAAGCCGCAACCGCATCCTCTCTCCCCATCTGCACCTGTCCCAACACCAGCCAGTGAGCCGCGTTGTCTGGTTCTAGGGAAGCCGCCGACTCAAGAGCCAGTATTGCGCCCTGACTGTCACCTTTACAGACTGCAATCAATCCACCGATATGCTGCCGAGTCGCCTCATTGCGTACCAAGGGCAAGGCACTTTCATACATCGCTATTGCCTCAGCCTCCTGCCCCATTAGCTGCAAGAGTTTCCCCAATTTCAACCGTACATCAATTAATTGGGGCTGCCGCTCAATCACTTGGCGATACTCCTCAACCGCCTGCTCAATGTGACCCATTGCGTACAGCAGATTCGCCAATTCCCAGCGTTTCTTCCATCCAGAGGGATACTGCTGCACGTACTGACTTAATGTTTTCAGTTTCTGGTCAAATCGGGTGTTTTTTTCTTCTACAACCAGGCTCGCATTCAACTCCACCCCAGAGGAGAGAGCAAGCGATACGACCCGTAGTGCAGCGTTTCTAGACATGATTCTGTTACCTGATAATTAATTGTCTCACCAATGTTGTCCGCAGTCATAGAGGCGGATATTATCGTTTCCTCAGATTGGGAACTCTCCACCACCAGCTTTTCCTTTTTGCCAACCTTGGAAGAATCTAACAGAGCATCATCCAACCCTGATAAATACCTTCTCAAACGCTTTTGCAGAATCTCTCGCGCCTGTTGGATGCGCTTGTAAATGTTATCGAGGGAGATGGCGAGTTTTTGGGCTATATCTTGATAGGAAATCTGGTCGCAGTAACGCATAGTAAACGGAGCGCGCAGTCGAGAAGGAAGAGAATCTATGGCCTCGCGAAGGTACTGTCCCAACTCATGATTTAGAAGTGCTAATTCAGGAGAGTCACAACTAGAAATAACCGCTGAGTTTTCTCCAGTGGCTATGTCTTCAAGATTCTCTATTTGTATTGCCTTACGGCGGCGACGTTCTCGATGTATATCTACACAGATATTATGGGTTAAGCGGGTGAGCCAAGCTCGGAGGTTAGTGATTTTTTCGGCATAGTCTGGTAATTTATCCCAAGCTTTGACCATTGCGCGACTGAGCGCTTCTTCCGCATCCATAGAATTACCGCCCATCCACTTGAGACAGCAACGGTAAAAATAATCTCGATTTTGCTGCCATAGCTGCCAGAACGTTTTCTCTATATCTTCAGAGCAACTACGAAGGCATGAGGCATTAACGGATGGAGAATTTGACAGGAGGATTTCTGCCTGAGATTGAGCATCCACCAAAACTATCTCATCACACTCAATCTGCTTTTTCTTGGCAAGCTCTCCTTCGGAGGTCAAACTCTCGGTTTTAAGGTATTTTTGGAGCTTTGCTTTCTTCGATTGCCCCGGTTTTGTCCCTGGAGAAACAGCGCTTTTTTCTTCTCCCTCATACTCCGGCAATTTTTCCCGCAAAATCTCCCACGCCTGGGAGATGCGTTGGGGGACATTCTCATCAGAAATATTCAGTTTTTCCGCAATTTCTCGATGGGACAATTCTTGCTTGAAATGCCAAAGAAAATTCGCTCGCAATAAGGGCGACAACTCATCAATTGCACCCCGAAAAAAAAACACCATATCTTGTCGCTACGCGACAAGATATGGTGTTTCTTCTTGGCTGACCAATTCCTCTTGATATCCCGCAGAGATGGCATCCAAACTTTCAACCCGACTCCCGCTTCTATTGCGCTGGCGATGAATATCGATGCAGACATTATAGGTGAGTTTAGTCAGCCATGATTTGAAATTATTAATAGCACCGGCATCCTCTAGCACTTTCTCGCCGGCTTCGATCATCGCCTGACTGAGAGCATCTTCCGCATCGTTACGATTGCCTGTCCACCTAACACAACAACGATAAAGATAGCCTCGATATTCCTGCCATAGATGCCAGAAATTTGTTGAAATTATATCCCCCGCACCCTCGTTCGGGGATGACAGTACGAGTGCTTGAGTCACTAATTGATTCATTACTTAAAATTACCAATTACTTTGGATTGTTGGTTCACTTAGAGTAGTTTTTCTGCACCCGATTAATTCTGTTACTTGTTCGAGCCTTTGTCGGCATTACCAGCAAGTGTTTTAAATGTCAAAACTAATCCACGTTTTTTTCGGAAAGTTTTGTGTTTTTTGTGTAAAGTTGCCGCCCCACAATCAGGCCAACAGCGTGAGGTTATTCAATCCCAAAACAGAAACTTAATTAGTCACATTTGCCCCCAAATTTGACAGATAAATTTTTTATGTTATGCCTTGAGATTCCCATCCTCTTAACTGTCCACAGGGCTGGGATCGACCTTGACAGGGTTAGTTGTTGCAGGCAGCGGCAACAACTAGATCCTCTCTCATACTAACACTCTAATCGGAAAAGTCGAGTTGGAAAGTCGGAAAAGTCGGGATCTAAAGTCGGAAAAGTCGGGTTCTGAAGTCGGAAAAGTCGGATTCTTCGGAATTCTCTGGACAAAATCCCAAATATGTTGTATAGTGTTGGTCGCTCCCGCAAGCGGTTTAAATAAGTTGAGGTTTTGTGGCGTGGTGGGGTAGAGGGTAGAGGGTGCGATGCGATGCGATCGCCATTTTTGACAACTGCCACCGTCTGTTACAACTGCGTTGTGCCGAATAGAATGGTGAACTTGCAGTTTAATATTTTTGCAAAATGGGGGTAGTAACTGTTACCTCATTCCTAGACATTGTTACCCATTGCTCGACATTTTGGGCAACAAATTATCTGTCTGTACGGTTTTCTTTACTTGGATCGCGGTCTATGTTTGATTAGATTTAGACCGTTGGAGCGGTAAAAATACGAGTTGCGATAATGGATTAAAAAATTGCCATGTTACTGGGATTTAAAACCGAAATCAAAGCCAACAACTCTCAACGTACTAAATTTGCACGCCATTGTGGAGTAGCGCGTCACGCTTGGAATTGGGGTTTGTTTATTACCAAAAACGTTCTTGACTACAACCAAGCCAATCCTGACAACAAAATCAAGTTTCCTACTGCAATCGATCTGCATAAGTTGTTGGTGAAGTTGGTCAAGCCGGAATGTCCTTGGTATTACGAATGTTCCAAATCTACCCCACAACAAGCGCTAATGGCGCTACGCGAGTCTTGGAAACGCTGTTTTCACAAAACTGCTGGCGTGCCTCAATTTAAAAAGAAAGGCTCCCGCGACTCGTTTACTTTAGAAGGCACAGTTAAAATCCTTGGCAATCGGCAAATTCAAGTGCCTGTAATTGGTGTGCTGAAAACTTACGAAAGGTTGCCACAAGTTCAACCCAAATCGGTAACAATTAGCCGCCAAGCCGATCGATGGTTTATCAGTTTCAGATTTGAGGTCAACGCACAAACCCTTAATAACACAAGCATTGTCGGTGTTGACCTCGGTATCAAAAACCAGGCAACCCTCAGCACAGGTGAAGTAATAGTCGGAGCTAAATCCTATCGCAAATACTGCCAAAAATTAGCACGCCTCCAATATCTGAACCGCCACAAGGTTAAAGGTTCTCGTCACTGGAAAAAAGCTAAAATTAAGATAGCTAAACTGCACCGCAAGATTGCCAACATCCGCAAAGATACATTGCATAAACTCAGCACACTACTTGCCAAGAACCACGGCATAATAGTCATTGAGGATTTAAATGTATCTGGAATGCTGGCAAATCACAAATTAGCAGCAGCAATTGCCGATATGAGCTTCTTTGAGTTGCGCAGGCAATTGACCTATAAATGTCAATTGTACGGTGCCAAGCTGGTAATTGTCGATCGATGGTTCCCCAGTTCTAAACTTTGCTCTCATTGCGGTGCTAAAAAAGAAACTCTTTTGCTTTCAGAAAGAGTGTTTGAATGTCACAGTTGCGGCCACAGTCAAGACAGAGATTTGAATGCCGCAATTAATCTGCAAAAAGCCGTCAGTTAGGCGGTGTTAGTCTGTGGACTGGAGAGTGCCGACACTACCAGGGTGAAGCAGAAAGTAAGCGTCAAAGTCCAGAACTGTAAAGCTCTGGGTAGCTTTGGGTAAGTCTTATGTAACGGATGCTTCCGTCTCGCATCCCCTGAAGAAGGGGAACGCTTTTAGCGTCTCCGGTGCCCCTTCCTAGGGCAATCCCCCTGTGGTTGCCCTAGGGAAGGGCGATCGAGAAAACTATGAATTCAAACAGTAGACTGATACTACATTTGACCTGGTTGTTGATATCATGTCCGGTCGATTGACCGCAATAAGTAAGGATCTGTGCGGAATGCGAGTCCTCAGAAAAGAGCGGACTGAAGTCCGTACTACGAACCTTTTTTGTTATGGTAATCGACCGGAAATGATATGACACGCCTTGGTTCACGCCTAGTCTGCAATACAAATCAGAGATATCGGTAAACCCGCCCCGCCCAACTGTCGAACTCAACCTCACAATTCAAGTCCTCAAAAATAGTTTCAACCTCGTAAACACCACCACAATGAACGCCAAAATCGCCGTATATCCAAAACCCCTCAAAAATCCCATAAACGGATCGGTTGAAGTCATCTCAACAATCATCGGTTCCCATTGATTCAACACCAGAATCGGCCAGATAATATTCGCAAATCCCGCATAGCCAATCATTGGATTCACCCCGTTATCAATAAACAACTGCAAAAACCATCTCTTCTGAAACACATCGATAATTATTGTCAACCCAATCAACAGAAAAATCGCCATTCCAGTAGTTATAAAAAAGTAACTCATCGTCGCAGGATCTTTCTTAATTCCACCCTCATAAGGCTCGAACAGCAAACCCAGAACCAGCCAATAAAACCCCCATTTGTAAAGGCGGTTCAATACATTTTCCGTGACATTCCCAGGCTTTCTCAACAAAACCCAACCGCACAAACACAGCACCACCGTCACTAATGCAGTCTGCCACACCAATCGAGCTTGCAGTCCAACTAACAAGACTAGATTTACAGCAAACATCAAAACCATAATGCTGAAATAGCGCCAACTCTTCCAGCTAGCATAACTCGCCTCTTGCGGCGAAGAATACTCTATCCACCGACCAAGCAAATCCCCCACTATTGTACCGGGAATTACCACAAACAAATACTTTAAATAATCAAATTGAAACAGCCAAGGTGCAGGAGAGTACAGCCAAACAAGCTTAATCCAACCATCATCATGAGAAGACAGCCGCGCCGCCAACAGCAAGCCCAAAAATCCGACTCGCAACCACACATTTGAACGAGTCAATAGCCAAATTATCGAGCCTAAAACCGCCACATTTGCCAGTACCATCAAGATAATATCGCTGCGGTTAAAAGAAATTCCCCTACCGTCGGGATATTTGATGTGAGATATGAAGCCAATTCCGGCACTCCAAGCAGCCAGGGTTAATCCTCTGCGCAGCCACGCCGACCACTTTTGGGGCCAGCGAACGTACATCAAAAATAGTATGACAAATCCGCACAAAGCCAGCCACCACTTTTGCGGGCTGGGTTCGTCGGGGTTAATTGTAGTTGGGCGAATGTGTTGGAGAAATATCGCGAATGACGCTAAGAAAAAGCCTCTTTGTAAAATAGAGAAAATTATTTTTTTTGTATCCCATCCCTTGGCGATGCGGCGGGACAAAGCTAGGGGTATCGCGGCGCCCATTGCAAACAAAAAGAAGGGGAAAACTAAGTCAACCCAGGTTAATCCGGGCAGTTTGTTGTTAAAAATGTGGTCTGGTGGTGGGAGTTGCGCGTGATACATCCACGCTGGTAATGTTTTGCGGGCTATTGTACCCGATAAAACCATCGCTAAAACTGCTAGTCCGCGCAGCGCATCCAGCGCGTCTGCGCGTTGGGAAACCGCAGGAATTGCAAAAAGCTTTTCGTTTTTTACGCTATCTTGTGACTCTGATGTTGTGTATTCCAATGCACTCACCGATTCTGTTTTAATAACTATATATTAGTCGAGCAAATTTATTTACGGATCAATTTGTGCAACCAGCTTCCAGAAGCTAGGCTGCTGAGTCTTTTTGCGGAGTGTTTTGTATTGACTGTTAACCTCGAAATTCGGTATTTGTTGGGTGGAAAAAACCGCAATTTTAATTTGAGACTGTCGTACAAGTATCCGGATTTGTAGTATTTGGCAACATATTTTTCAACTTGTTTGTTGACAGCGCCAAAGGGGTAGGCTATGTGTGAAGCAACTATTTGATTTTGGTCTAAATCTTGGGTGCATTTCCTCAGTCTAATTTGGTCTTGAGATAATTCTCTGTCTAGTGCTATCGGATAAATTTTGGTGAGGTTTTCGTGATTCAGTCCGTGGGATTGAATATCATAAAAACCTTTTTGCATTCCGTCTCTTAAGTCTTGACAAGTTACTTTTTTTATGAGTGAATCTTGACGCCCTAAGAAGCCGGAGTTGACAAATACAACTACTTTAGCTTTTTTGCGGTATTTATTTTCGAGTCTTTCTAAAATCGGCAGTAAGTGCGTATAAATGCTTTTGTTTCCATCGTCAAAGGAAATCATGACCTTTTTGCGATCGCGATATTCACTCGGTATCGGCTTTTTGGGATTAGCGATGAAATACTCGTAAAGTTCTTGGGTTGACAAAAACCAATAGTTATGCGTAACTAAGTCTTCTAAAAAAGGTTCCAAGTTTTGCTGGCTGTAGTCGCCGGGAAAGTCTCGCCGCTGTGGCGGTATTTCCTGGGGATTCCGCAGGTCAACAATATCGTGAAAGCCGAAAATCGGAATTTCTACTGTGATAATTTCTAAGATTACTTGATATGTGATGAAAGTTAGGAGGAATGCTAGTAAAAATCTAATAATACGTTTTTTTTTGGGTGTCATACCGGGTTGAAAATACTCCGGCCATTTCTTAACTAAATAATTTACCATTGACAATTACAACCTCATGAGGTATGGAGTTCAGGCGGTAGTATGAGGGTTTTTTGGGATCAGGTGCTGGGAGTGTCTAGATTGTCGATCGCCCGCATCTGTCTTAAAGATGAGCTAGGTCAACTCTAGCATGATACAATTTGTGGCGATCGCACTTTTGGTGCAACCCGGGCCCAAAGTTGACAATGCTTATTTTTTGCCCGAAATTTTTTCCAGGTGATTTTCTTTACTTGTGATTTCCCGCCCGAGGTGCTAGCATATTTCAGCGAAAGCCCGATCGAACAACAATGATGAAAATCGCAGTAATTCTGCCTGTTTACAACGAAGCAAATTGCATAGAGCAAACCTTTGACAGAATTTTAGAATTTTCTCAAAAAAATCACGCTTACAATTTTATCATTGTTAATGACGGCTCTACCGACAATACCCTAGAAATTATAGACAAGAAACTCAAAGCTTTCCCCACACATCACATCAAACTAATTTCTTACAGCAACCGTCAAGGTAAAGGGTATGCCGTTAAAACAGGATGCGAAGATGCAAACGCCGACTGCATTTGCTTCATGGATGGCGACTTAGCTTACTCCCTCGAACACCTTGAACCCTTAGTAGAAAAATTAGAAAAATTTGATGTTGTAATTGGTTGCAGAAATCTCGATAGAGAAAACTTCCGAAATCTTACCTTACTCAGAAAAATAGCAGGCAAAATATTTAATTTAATTTCCCGAGCCCTGCTGAATCTCAAATATAGAGATATGCAAGCCGGACTCAAAGGCTTTAAAAAACTACCAGCCCAAGAAATCTTTAAAAGACAAACACTTACAGGCTTTTCCTTTGATGCAGAACTGCTATTTTTAGCCAAAAAGAAAGGATATACAATTGGTGAAATCCCCGCCCGAGTTTCCCAGCAACACCTCTACAAACTTTCTCAAGTCAATATACTTAAAGATTCCCTAAAAATGCTGAGCTGCTTATTTAAAATTAGATCCAACGACCGCGCAGGCTACTATGAATAAATCAATTTTGTTGAGCTTTGACATAGAAGAATTTGACATCCCCGAAGAATACGGTCAACCCCTGACAGACGAGATTAAATTTGAAATCTCTAGCCGAGGATTGTCAAATATTATGGCACTTCTCGACAGATTAGAGATTACAGCCACATTTTTTGTGACAGCCAACTTTGCACTCCACCACCGAGATACAATCAGAGAACTCTCAAAACACCACGAAATCGCCTCCCACGGCTTTTACCACTCTCAATTTTGCCTAGAAGATTTACAAAAATCCAAGCAAACCTTAGAACAAATAACCAATACTCAAGTCACCGGATTCAGGATGGCAAGACTTCAGCCCGTTGACGACATAGAAATAGAAAAAGCAGGCTACGAATACAACTCGTCAATTAATCCCACCTATATCCCCGGTAGATACAACAACCTATCTAAACCCAGAACTGCATATTATACGAATAAACTGCTCAACCTTCCTATTTCAGTCACTCCTACGATCAGATTTCCCTTATTTTGGTTGAGCTTTAAAAACTTCCCCCTGTCAGTGATACAATTAGCAGCCAAGCTCACCCTAGAAACAGACTCGTATTTGAACATCTACTTTCACCCCTGGGAATTCACAGATATTTCCCAGTTTAAATTACCCGGTTACGTCAAAAAAGACTCAGGCAAAAAAATGGTTGACAAACTAGAAAAATACCTTACCAAGCTTAAAACCCAAGGCAAATTTATTACTATTTCCGAATTTAAGCACAATTTCCGTCAACCCAGATTTGCGCACTCCGACCAAAGAAACCGGGTATTTTAACTATTATTCCATGTTTGAGCGAATATTTTAGCGAAAAACCCGGTTTTTGGTCACCTGTCGGTAAGTCCACTAGACATATTATAAAAGTCAAAAACTCTCTTGTAATTATCTGCGTTCATCTGTGTTAATCTGCCTGACATCTGCGGTTAACCGGCTCTATCAAACATCCAGACAATAAGTCCAATCAAGCTTAAAAAATATCTGCACCAGCACAAACCATGAAAATAAAACCTCTAGACTACTGGAAAAATCAAACAGGATTGCGTCAAGTTACAATCCTAGCAACCATATTTTTTATAATAGTTTTAACCTTTAGCATTATCCGCTACGAAAGCTTCTTATCCACCTACGATCACGGCCTATTTAACCAAGTATTTTGGAATAGCGTACACGGCAGATTCTTTCAAAGTTCAATGTCCTCAGCCGCCTCTAGCGCCTCGCTGATGGACAGACAACTGTCATACCCATCTTACATCCATTTAGGGCAACACTTCGTCATTGATTTTCTGATTTGGATGCCGATTTATGCCTTATTTCCCTCTCCAGTCACTCTAATAGTTTTGCAAGTAGCTTTAATTGCTGCCGCCGGAATAGTGCTGTATTTCTTAGCAAGACACTATCTATCTGTTCCCATGTCGGTAATGATAGTAGCCAGCTATTACGGAGCAAACGGTGTAATTGGCCCGACGCTGGGAAATTTTTACGAACACTGCCAAATTCCTCTATTTATATTTAGCTTGCTTCTAGCATTAGAAAAGCAGCGCTGGCCGCTATTTTGGCTGTTCGCAGTTTTAACTTTAGGCACTCGCGAAGATGCTGGAATTAGCTTGTTTGGCATCGGATCGTATTTAATTGTCAGCCGCCGCTCCCCCCGCGCTGGCATGGCTTTGTGCGCGCTCAGTTTTAGCTATGTGGTGTTCATAACTAATACCATAATGCCGATGTTTTCGGTTGACAATTCCCGGTTGTATATAGCTAATTACTTTAGGAAATTCGTCAAAACCGAAAATCCGTCAACACTAGAATTGCTGTGGGCGATTATTACTCAACCTCAGATAATTATTGAAGTATTTTTTAAAGATGCAAGTAGGAGAGTTTTATATCTTTTAGGTCATTGGTTGCCGCTAGCATTTGTACCTGTTATTACTCCGAGCGCCTGGTTAATGACTGTTTTTCCTTTAATGGTTCTGCTGCTGCAAGTTTTTAATCAGGCTGCTACTTCGATCAACACTCGCTACACTTTTGCTGTAATTCCGGGCTTGTTTTACGGTACAATACTGTGGTGGTCGCAGCATCAAGATAAATTTAAACCCAGGTTCCATCGCTTCTGGATTGGGTGTATTGGTTTGTCGATGTTACTTACATATACTTCCAATCCAGGTCGAGCTTTGTATTTTATTTCTCCTTACTCGTTTCAACCTTGGGTTTATCAATCTTTGCCCGCTCAACTCGGACACGCAGCTCATGTCAAAAAAGTGTTTAATTTGATTCCCCAAGATGCTAGTGTTTCGACTAGCGGTTATATAGTTTCTCACCTTTCTGGTCGCCGAAACCTGATCCGTTTAGAGGTGATGCAGATGAAAGATGAACAGGGAAAATTGGTCGATGTCGATTATGCGTTGTTAGATTTGTGGCAGTTGCAGCAGAATAATTTAAAAGCTCCGATTGACAGAGGTAGAGTTCGGGGGGGAGTGCGTTTTACCGACGAAGCTCTGCGGATAGGTGCTTACGGAATTGCTGAAGTATTGGACGGAGTTGTTTTGGTTCAAAAAGGGATAACTTCTAAGCCGGAAGTTTTGGCGGCTTGGTCGAAATTGCGGCAGGAAATCCAACCGTTGATGAAATAGTCGGAAGGAATTGATCGATCGCCCAGAATGCGATCGCCCCTCAAGAGACTAAAATCAAGTAAAATTGCCCTCAGGGTCGATCGACTCCCGTAGCTCGACTATATTTGGATTCAAGGTTTGCTATACTCCAGAAATAGACACATATTAACCTTTGGAAAATCAATAGGCCGGAGCTATGACATCCTATGCAACCTCTACAGCAAGAGCCGAGATGAGTGAGATCCGGCGCTTGAAAAATATACTGCCCCCAGAACTCCAAAGTTGGGTAACAGTAGAAAAAACAATAGAAGTTAATCCCACCCTGATCCGCAGCGAAGAAATAGGCAAAGACCAGGTAGAAATACAGATAGACCTGATCCGCTGGGAACAGCTAGCAATGGATCAGCGCAACCTCCTATTTTGGCACGAAGTCGCCAGAATCCAAAACGACACCATCCCCAGAGACGGTTGGGAAATGGCAGCCCTCGCCATTGGTTTAGGCGGCGCCGTCGGCGAACTTTGGGTGCAAGACGGCTTGCTGCTGGTACTGGCCCTATCCCTGTGCGGCGTCTCCGGCTGGAGACTTTACCAAAAAAACAACGGAGAGAAAAGTTTAAAAGAAGCAGTAGACGCCGACGAAAAAGCCCTCGCCCTCGCCACCCGCTTCGGCTACACTCTCCCAAACGCCTACAAAAGCCTCGGTAGCGCCTTAAAAACCTTAATCGAGCAAACCTCCAAAAAAACTCAACGGGCTAAATACGAAGCTCGTCTCCAGGCCTTGAAACGCAACGCAGCCAAAGCCAAAGCCAAAGTCCAACCCATTACCCGCGAAACCTCGCAGTCAGAAAACGTCTACAATTCTTAACTTCGTCCCCCGACGCTTGGTGCGGGGGTTTTCCTGTTAACTGTTAACTGTTGACTTTCCTGTTAACTGTTAGCTGTTAACAACCGTTAACGGCGCTGCATAAGCTGTTGGGGCATTGAGATTTAATTTTTAGGGCGGGATATCCTGCCCACCCCACTCATGGTTTTAAGAAACAGGATTGTGAAAATTAGATGCACGCCAGCTTATTCACCGAAAATCTTGATTCCGATGTCAAAGTTGCGCAGCGGCTGCGTTCAAAATTTTTGGGCCAAAACTTGGACGGGTAGACTCAAGTCTACCCTTGCCTGTGATATCGGGGCGATCGGCGACCAAATTTTCGGGCGTTTTTGTAAAGTTTGTATAAAGCTAGCCTTTTGGTAACAATAATACTTGGTAAAGGTGAAGCCGCTAGGACACAATAAGCTAAAGACATCAGCTTGAAATTTGAAACTAGGACTTCATGGTCAGCCAAACCCCAGAGGCAGATTTTCGGGTTACGTACTTGGACGAGATTCCCTCAGTTCACATACCCGCGCGCTTGAGCGTGCTTGAAGCCGTAAACTTCAAGACAACCTGCCAGCAACTTTTCTCTGAAAACACCGTTCCCAGCAAAATTGTCCTAGACTTCAGTCAGACGACATTCATTGACAGTAGCGGGATCGGTGCTTTAGTCAGCAATCTGAAATTTGCCAAACAGCGCGGCAGTGACTTGGTGCTCCGGAGCCTCAAGCCGCAGGTGATGGCAGTATTTGCTCTCACCAGCCTAGATCAAGTGCTGACAATCGAGCAGCCTTCTGCAAGCTCAACTCCCACACAGACAGACCCCTCGGACAATCACCTACCGATGACGCACCCCTCGGTGCAGTCGTTGGTGAAACGGGTGATAGATGTCGTTGGGGCAATTGTGGGTTTGATAATTACGGGAATTTTGTTGGTACCTATAGCGGCAGCCATCACGATTAACGATCCGGGCCCGATATTTTTTGCACAAACCCGCTGCGGCTGGATGGGGAGAAAATTTCGGATTTGGAAATTTCGATCGATGTGTACCAATGCCGAAGCCATGAAAGCCCAAATTAAAAACCAAGCTTCTGGCGCATTTTTCAAAAATGACAACGACCCGCGGATTACCAAAGTCGGGCGCATTTTGCGCAAAACCAGTCTTGATGAATTGCCGCAGTTTTGGAACGTGCTCAAAGGCGAAATGAGTCTAGTCGGCACCAGACCCCCTACTCCAGACGAAGTAGAGCGCTACGAAGTCCCTCAGTGGCAGCGTTTGGATGTCAAGCCCGGGATGACTGGCGAATGGCAAGTCAACGGTCGCTCTAAAGTCCGCGATTTTGAAGATGTCATCCGTTTAGATTTAAAATACCAACAAGAGTGGAGCCTGATGTATGACCTGACACTAATTGTTAAAACCGTAACTGTGCTATTTAACAAAAATAGTGGCGCTATGTAAGATCGGTCAACAACCCACCGCTGAACTTTGGCGTTGCTGTTGCCGACGGGCGGCGGCAACTCGAACTCGATACGCAAGTCAAGCAGGCGATCGATCGCGATACTTACCTTAGTATTAAGTGTTAAAATTCGCAGCGAAGAAAATGTGGATCTATGTGCCTGCTGTGCGATCGGAGCATTAATTAGCAATTTGCGAGTTTGAGGTCGTACTCGAATAACGCCAGCAGGGTTTTCGAGGACGACAAGAACTCAGGTGTGTTGATAAAAGTACCGACTGCTAAGACTGTCGAAGCTCAAATCACTCCTCGCAAGCTGACAAGGCCCAAAAACGGATACTAGCTTTCCGACTCCTGTCGTGCTGATCCCCAAATTTTAGACTCAAGTTCGGGATCCTTTGATTCAAAGCTGCAAGTCAATCTAAAATCTAAAATCTAAAATCTAAAATCGACTGAGTCGGGAATTTTTCCTATTTAAACGCCCTACCGAGGCGGGTTAGAGTATCGGAAGTCTCTCATTTTCTGTGCGAGTAAATGGTGCGAAAGGAATGCTCACCTTGAGGCAAAACGGGCTTCTTCAATTCAAGCTTGACTTAACTAATATGTTGCCAAGACCTTGCCCTCCTTTTCCTCTCCAACTTGCGCTGAGTAAAGCGGTGGTGGGGGGCGACCAGGGAGAAGAAAAATGAAAGACGAGCAACCAATTGCCGAGTTCCACCTTCAGGTTAAAACAGACCTAAAGGCTCTGACACAAGTTTCGGAATGGTTGGAGAATATTGTTCTGCCACTGATACCACAGGATTTGTGGTGGCAGTGCAGCCTGATTGTTAACGAAGGGTTTACAAATGCTGTCCGCCATGCTCATCTGAACTTGCCCCCCGAGACGCCGATCGACATTGATGTAAAACTGTTTGCAGATTACTTAGAAATTAGGATTTGGGACAGGGGTCAACCCTTCAACCTGGAATCAAAGCTGCGCTCGATCCTGCAAGAGCAGCGCGATCCCTTGGACAGAGAAGGAGAAAGGGGACTGGTGTTTATGTACAAGCTCACCGACGAGTTGCAATATACCCGTACCGACGATCGCTCCAACTGCCTGGTAATGCGCAAAAACCTTACCTGAGGGCGCGATGCCCGCCCGAACCTGGGCGGCTTCTGGCGATCGTCGGCAGGCCCCATCGCCACCCCTGAGATGCTCCCTGAAAACCAATCACATCCTCTGCAATTCACCGGGTGCACGATCGAATTAGTCGCGGCAGGACAATTTGCTTCAAACTAAATATTATGCGTATTCTAATTTATTCCTATAACTACTATCCAGAGCCGATCGGCATAGCCCCCTTGATGACAGAACTAGCCCAAGGCCTAGTCAAGCGCGGGCATCAAGTCCGAGTCGTCACCGGAATGCCCAACTATCCCCAACGCAGGATTTATCCCCAATATCGGGGCAAATTTTACCTCACCGAAGAACACAAAGGCGTCACCATTCAGCGCAGCTACCTGCGCGTCAACGGCCCCCATCCCAGCCTGTTAGACAGGCTTTTGCTAGACGGCAGTTTTGTCGTATCCAGCGCCGTCCAAGCCTTCAGAGGCTGGCGTCCAGACGTGATTTTCTCGACAATGCCCCCTTTACCGATTTGCGTCCCAGTCGCCTTTTACGGAGCTCTTCGCAATATCCCGATCGTCCTCAACGTACAGGATATAGTCTCAGAAGCAGCCGTGCGCGTTGGCTTGGTGAAAAAAAACGGAATGCTAATTAAGATTGCTGACGCCCTAGAAAAATTAGCCTACAGCACAGCCAGCCAAGTCAGCGTTATCGACAGCGGTTTTGTCAGCAAATTGCACTCTCAGGGAGTACCTCCAAAAAAAATAGTTTGCCTTCCCAATTGGGTTGATGTTAACTTCATTCGCCCCTTACCAAAACAAAATAACCCATTTCGTGAAACCCACAAACTAAATGGCAAATTTGTGGTTCTTTACGCTGGGAATATTGCCCTTACCCAAGGTTTGCAAACAGTGGTCAAAGCAGCAGCCCGTTTGAAACACATACCCGAAATTGCTTTTGTAATTGTCGGGGAATCAACAGCACTCGCGCGCTTGCAAAAAGATTGCGAAACCTACAAAGCTACCAATGTAATGTTACTGCCCTTTGAACCGCGAGAAAAATTGCCCGAAATGTTAGCTGCTGCGGATGTTAGTTTAGTCGTACAAAAGCGCCGGGTGACTAACTTTAATATGCCTTCAAAAATTCAAGTGCTTCTTGCTAGCGGCCGGGCAATTTTGGCGTCGGTTCCCGAAACTGGTACAGCCCACAAAGCAGTGCAGCAAAGCGGCGGCGGGGTGGTGGTAGCCCCGGAAGATCCGCAGGCTTTGGCGGATGCTGTTGAGGATTTGTTCTTAAATTGCGATCGCGTGAATGCGCTGGGCGAGCAAGGTAGAAAGTATGCTGTGGAGAATTACGGGTTTGAGGAAGCTTTGAATCATTATGAGGCGTTATTTACGGCGGTGGCGGCGAGTCATGCTGATAAAATCTTGGCACCACTACCAAAGTAGACCATTCAGTTGACCGCTTGACAGTTGACCGCTTGAGGGCTCGTCCCCCGAGCGCAGCCGAAGGGATGAGGGCGACATCTACCTAGAAGCAAGAGGATTGGAGTAATGAATCGTCTGATTTTAATTGATCCCGATCGGGCTTTGGGCTTTAAAGCAATTTTTCCGGTAGCATAAATATTTGATTGATATCAATTCCGTCAGCATCGGAATCATTCATATCTCTTCTCTCTCTCTGTGTCAAGAGCGTTCTCTGCGTTCTCTGCGGTTAAATCATTCCCATACAACCGGAATTAATATGATAGGTCGATCGCAGATTTAAGGCAGATGCAATACAGATGAACGCCGATAATTTTAGGAAAAGCGAGAGAATGAATGCAAGATGTATCTGAATTTTGGTTAATTTTTATGAGGTGGATTAGCCAGATTCAGTTGAATCAAGTTAAATAAAGGAATGAGATACAAATAAACAGCATAAGGGATAAAATCTGAATTAACACCTAAGATTGTTGCAGGCACTAATCCGGCAATATTCCAAGGAATTAATGGAGAAATTACAACAGCGGTATTTTCCAAGTCTACAGCAACTTGATAATCATCTAATCCGTCTTTTCGGTATTTGTCTTCAACTAGCTGATGAGTCAGGAGGATGGCGATAGCTTGGGTGCAGCCAAATGCGGCTGATAAAATGCTGATGGCTGTCGTTGCTAAAAATAAATCGCCTCTGGATCGAACTTTGTTGAGATAAACTTCAATAAATTCTAGCGTTCTCGTTCCCGCAAAAATGCCTGCAAATGCTGTCGATACAATTACAACGCTTGAAACTTTGACCATCGACAAAATGCCTCCTCCGGCCACAATATTTTTTAAACTAGAAGTTGATTCTAACTTAAATCCGGCGATCGCAAATTGCAAAATGTCGATCGCCGAATAACCTTGGACGAAATGGGCGATCGCACTTCCGGCAATTATACTAACAGCCATAGCAATTTTGACTTCTACTCGCAACACACAAAAAATTAAAATTGTCAAGGCAGGCAGCCAAGTTATCCAGTTAAGATTGAAGGCTTTGCCAATTTCCACAGCCAGGTTGTTGCCAGCAACTTCAACGGGATTTGTTAGGGATAAAATAAAATACAAGATGCTGGAAACTATCAGCGGATAAAAAGCTGTTACCGCCATATTTTTGATGTTAGTATAAATTTCTGTGCGGGTAATAGTGGCAATCAAATTAGCACTAGAAGACATCGGAGAACACCGATCGCCAAAATAAGCTCCGGCAATAATTGCTCCGGCGATCGTATTGGGATTGACACCGCTGCCCTTTGCTGCGATCGTTAAAGCAATGCCGATCGTACTCACAGTGCCAAAGGAAGTTCCCAGCAGCAGAGAAACCATGCTAGTTAAGACAAATGCCCAAAATATAAAATACTGAGGGCTAATTAATTTAATTCCCCAATATACGAGAACCGGAACCGTCCCCGCAGCCATCCAGACAGCCATGACTGCGCCGATTAAAAGTAAAATGCCGATGACTGAAAAAGATTTTTGACTTCCAGTCACAGCCATTTTAATTAAGCTTTTTAGTTGAAATCCCCTGTTTAATAAAATGGCCATAAAAATTGCCATAGAAGCTAGCAGCGGCTCAACGACAAAATAACCTTTAATGGCACTAACTAAAAGTAAAAAAAATGAGATAATTACAAAAAATAGCAAGTCCATGATACTAATTTTTATGGTAGAGACAGCTTGCAATAAACTTGAATTGCCAGCATTCGCAAATAATCTTGAACAGCATCTGCGTTAAGGAGCGGTTTTCAAAAGCGCATCCAAGATTTATGCAATTGCTCGTCTAATATTCCAGCACTTACCAGAAAAGATAACGTATCTCGCCAAGAGTCGATCGGGTGCATCTGGTTTTTGAATAGGGCTATAGCATGACCGCATATAAGTTATTAGTTATAATCCCATATTCACGGAGG
>NZ_JAUBUN010000024.1:92247-117516 GCF_036702665.1 Microcoleus sp. Aus8_D2 | reverse complement strand
ATGCCCCATGCCCCATGCCCCATGCCCCATGCCCCATGCCCCATGCCCCATGCCCCATGCCCCATGCCCCATGCCCACCCTTCGACTTCGCGAGCGGGCAAGATGCCCAATGACCAATGACTAATGACTAATAACTAATGACCGGAACTTATGGGCGCCGAAAGCACGATCGACAAAACCGAACAAATGCCGCTGGTAGTCAATCCCGACATTCTCCAGCAAGCCATCCTCTACAAAATTAACACTCGCGTCACCGCACGCGGAGAATTAGTTTTCCCCTGCGTACCCGGAATGCTCAGCCACTATCTCAAGTCAATCGAAAAGCTATTTAGCACCCTCGACAGACCCCTGCCAGAAGACCGCAAAGAGGAACTCAGCAAGCTGTTAGCTAATAAGTTAGAACAAGGCTACCGCACCTCAACAGCATCGATGGTGATCCTGCAATACGAATCAGTACAGCCGCCGCAAACAGGTTTAGCCTGCAAACTGCTGATCAGTACCTCAACAATTGGAGAACAATATAAAAGCTGGGTTGACACTAGAGAACCGCCTCTATTTGGTTCCCATCCCGATGCAAAATTGATGGCAACGGCTGCTAAATTGGGAAATCCCGATCGCATCCGCATCTTAGACGTGGGCGCTGGTACCGGGCGCAATACCTTACCGCTGGCGAGATTGGGCTACTCTGTAGATGCGATCGAGCTAACCCCAGCTTTTGCAGAACAATTGCAAGCAGCCGCCACCGCCGAAAACCTTCCCGTCACCGTAACTGAAGGCGACGTACTCGATCCCTTAATGCGGATGAAACCAGCCCGCTACCAGCTTGCAGTTGCCGCCGAAGTCATCTCGCATTTTCGAGACATCGATCAAGTACGGCTTTTCCTCGCTAAAATGTGCGATTTCCTCTGTCCCGGAGGCGTGTTGCTATTCAGCACATTCTTAACTGTCGGCGACTACCAGCCAGATCCCCTCGTGCGACAAGTTGCACAACTTTCCTGGTCTACTTTATTTACGCCCCAAGAGCTCGCCGCCGCCATGGAAGGCTTGCCCTTAGTCCAAATATCCAACGAATTGGTGTGGGAATACGAACGCCACCACCTGCCAGCAGAAGCTTGGCCGCCGACGCCCTGGTTTTCCAGTTGGGCTACAGGTAGAGATGTTTTCCCGATGGCAAACGGGCGCCCGCCCATGGAATTGCGCTGGATTTTGTGCCGCCGAAGTTAAGTAGAAGGAAGTTCGGCAACGGATTTTATAACGGATGTAACGGATAGAAGAAGCGGTAGGGTGCGTCGCCGTTAATAATCCCTAAATTCCACAGAAAATCTCACAGCGACGCACCTGACAAACAGGGTTCAGCAAACAAACCCAACACTTTTTTTGCAGAGACGTAGGGTGCGTCGCCGTTAATAATCCCTAAATTCCACAGATAATCTCACAGCGACGCACCTGACAAACAGGGTTCAGCAAACAAACCCAACACTTCTTTTGCAGTAATTTTTTTGATAAATGGTCTCATTTCCAGACGAACCCAGCAATCAGAACCTTTGACAGAGTGTGATAGTTCCATCAAGTCTTTTTATTTCAACAGCATAAAGCCGACTTGTTGTCAAATGTTGCGGAGCTGTCACACAAAAATTTACAAAAATATATATTAAAATGTAAACATCGCGAAGTTCGATCGCCCCTGCGTGAGAAACCCGGTTGCTGATTAGATCCTAGGTTGGCAAACCTGTGATTTCTTGCGAAAAATTAGGTCGATCTGGGCTGGCGTCTGCGTAAAATTCGATCGCCATCTCGAATCGGTGCAACTATACTTAATAATGAATCAAGCAAACCTATTCCTCTAGATAGACGCCATTTTCGGGGAAGAAGATTAAACCATAGATTAGCTCGCTAATCGGCGAAGCTCCTGAGAACAAAATATGCTTTTAACACGTCCACTACAAGCGTTTCGAGCAATCTTCAGGCACCAACTTTCAACAAAGAGCTCGATCGAACAAAAAAGCAGTAAAAATTATTTAGAGGGGAATATTTATCCCGCTCCCAACCAACAAATTGAGTGGTATATCCAACTGGAAATGCTGATGAGTAACGCGAAATCTGCCTGCACTGATCGAGAGATTGCCGCTTGGCTGCGGGGATTGCTGACAGTTGCTTGGGCTGACGGCAACTTTGACGAAAACGAGCAAAAAATGATTGCGAATCTAACTCAAGATGAACTAAATCCGGTATCATTTGAGACAGATTTTGAACCGATTACCGCAGAGGAACTAGCTGCTGTGTTAGGGAAAGGCACCGCCAACGGCGAGAATTTTTTGAGAACAGCAGTTATGGTAGCCTTAGCAGACGGTACTTACTCGCTGAGCGAAGACGAGGTACTTTACAATTTTTGCACAGCTTTGGGTCACAACGTAGAGGCGATCGAATCTCTGCGACACACCATCGAAGACAGCAACTCTCAGCCCCAGGGGCCAAGCAGCCAAGCAGCCGTTGATTATGCAGCAACACCGCTTTCTGCGCGGCCACCTCAACCTAACCAGAAAAATGTTCTGCAACCCGTCAAAGACTGGCTTGACGGCTGGGAAGTTCACGATCCCAGATTGGCACGCTTTGTCTGCAAAATGATTCCACCGCAGTGTCCGTTTGAGCGAGATGTCGTATTATTCGGCCGCAAAATCGTCCACATTCCGCCGATGTGCAAGATTAACCCGCTGTACGAACAATTGGTAGGGATGCGCTTTCGAGCTCTCTGCTATTTGGCAGATGATTGCAAGGAAGATGTATCGTCATATTGTTAGTGGTCATTAGTCATTAGTCATTAGTCATTAGTCATTAGTCATTAGTCATTGGTCATTAGTCATTGGTCATTCTTGTGAAATGTTCGATTAATGACTGTAAGCTATTAACCAATGACTACTAATTAGTCCAGTAGGATGTACACTGCCCACCAAAAGATAAACATTGTACTTGGATCTGGTATCATAACTAATGACTACTGACTATTGACTAATGACTACTGACTACTGACTATTAACTAAATTATGCAATTTATCGATCGCGCAGATATACAAGTCGCAGCAGGCAAAGGCGGCGACGGGATGATAGCTTTTCGCAGAGAAAAGTATGTACCGGCGGGCGGGCCAAGCGGCGGCACCGGCGGGCGGGGCGGTTCTGTATTTATGGTGGCGGTGGAAAGCCTGCAAACGCTGCTGGATTTCCAGTACAACCGGATTTTTAAGGGCGAAGACGGGAAGAAGGGCGCGCCGAAAAATATGACAGGGGCTTCAGGAGCCGATCGCACGATCGAAGTTCCCTGCGGTACAGTAGTTTACGACGCGGAAACTCAGGCAATCTTAGCAGATTTAGTCACGCCCGGACAGACTTTTTGTGTTGCCAAAGGTGGCAAAGGCGGTTTAGGAAATAAGTGTTTTCTGACGAATTCTAACCGCGCTCCAGATTATGCGCTGCCGGGAAAAGAAGGAGAACACAAGTTTTTGCGGTTGGAATTGAAGCTGTTAGCTGAAGTCGGAATTATTGGTTTGCCGAATGCGGGCAAATCGACGCTAATTTCTGCTTTGTCGGCGGCGCGCCCGAAGATTGCAGATTATCCGTTTACTACTTTAATCCCGAATTTGGGCGTAGTCAAAAAACCGACGGGCGACGGTACTGTTTTTGCTGATATTCCAGGATTAATTGCCGGGGCTCACGAAGGCGCGGGTTTGGGTTACGAGTTTTTGCGGCACATTGAACGGACTCGGTTGTTGCTGCATTTGGTGGATATTACGGATGAAGATCCGATCGCAGATTACGTCACAATTCAGGAAGAATTGAAGGCCTACGGGCGGGGTTTGGCGGATCGGCCGCAGATTTTGGCTTTTAATAAGGTAGATGCGATCGATCTTGAGGATGAGGAAATTGGAAATGCGATCGCGCGATTGCAGGAAATCAGCGGTGCTCCGGTGTTGATGATTTCGGCGGTGA
Organism: Microcoleus sp. Aus8_D2; assembly: GCF_036702665.1. Classification (NCBI taxonomy): domain Bacteria; kingdom Bacillati; phylum Cyanobacteriota; class Cyanophyceae; order Oscillatoriales; family Microcoleaceae; genus Microcoleus; species Microcoleus sp. Aus8_D2. The sequence continues at coordinate 113,535 of NZ_JAUBUN010000024.1, read as the reverse complement.
GTCGAGTTGGGTTGGATGAGTTGATGCAGCAAGTTTGGCAGAAACTCGATGAGATGAACGAGGTTGAAGCCGAGGCGCTCTCAGCAGTCGGAGTTTTGTAGCCCGGTTCTGATTTATGGGATTTTGCGGGAACCAGTAGGTGTTTTTTTTGAGGGATCGAGTTTTTCGGCTGTATTGCAGTCACAGCATGGGTTTGAGGTACTCAGCCGAAAAAATGATTCACGCAAACGCTGTAAGGGTTGCTGTGATTGGTTTTGAGGGCTGTCGAATTTTTTGCCTCTTGACAAGCCGGTTGCTGAAATGATAGTTTTTAGATCGATTCCCGCAACTGCACCTTGAAAACTAAATACCGTAAGCCTTTCAAACATGGGCGGCGGGAAAAACCCTAAATCCCTATCAGGGATTGAAACCAGTCTGTCGTTCACTTCTCTTATATATAATAAGCGGGAAAAACCCTAAATCCCTATCAGGGATTGAAACAAGGTATAGATCATGCAATTTCGCGCTGACAGTATAGCGGGAAAAACCCTAAATCCCTATCAGGGATTGAAACCAATCAAGTTAGCGAAACCGTTTTTAAGTGGCGAAGCGGGAAAAACCATAAATCCCTATCAGGGATTGAAACGCTTGCAAAATCTCATAGCATGATTCAGCGCAAGCGCGGGAAAAACCATAAATCCCTATCAGGGATTGAAACATACAAAAAATCTCACTAAATCTCACTTCATCTTCAGCGGGAAAAACCATAAATCCCTATCAGGGATTGAAACTTCAGCCATTTAATATTTACTTATGTTATTTGCTATAAAGGCGGGAAAAACCATAAATCCCTATCAGGGATTGAAACACTTACGAAAACCTTGAGCTTGTTAGTGCTACGCGGGAAAAACCGTATTTCCCTGTCTAGGGCTTGAAACGCTTGCAAATGCGAAGATTGCCACAATCAAAAAAATCAAGAAAAACCATAAATCCCTATCAGGGATTTTGCATTATTTTTGGCAATTGATATAAAAAACCAGTTTTCTTAATCTTTGGGTAACTCCCAGAAACCGGGTTTCTTCCGAGAGTTCTCGCCACCAACCTAGATGATCGGAGAAACCCGGTTTCTTAATCTTTGGGTAACTCCCAGAAACCGGGTTTCTTCCGAGAGTTCTCGCCACCAACCTAGATGATCGGAGAAACCCGGTTTCTTAATCTTTGGGTAACTCCCAGAAACCGGGTTTCTTCCGAGAGTTCTCGCCACCAACCTAAATTATCTGAGAAACCCGGTTTCTTAATCTTTGCGTCATTCCCAGAAACCGGGTTTCTTCGGAGAACTCTCGCCACCAACCTAGATTATCTGAGAAACCCGGTTTCTTAATCTTTGCGTCATTCCCAGAAACCGGGTTTCTTCCGAGAGTTCTCGCCACCAACCTAGATGATCTGAGAAACCCGGTTTCTTAATCTTTGCGTCATTCCCAGAAACCGGGTTTCTTCCGAGATCCTCTCGCCACCAACCTAGATGATCTGAGAAACCCGGTTTCTTAATCTTTGCGTAATGCCCAGAAACCGGGTTTCTTTCCACATACTCTCCCCACCAAACCTAAATTTTCTCAAAACATATCATTATCCACATCACAACTGTATTAGCTCGCCCATCCCACTCAAACTCAACAATACAAACAACCGCAGCAACCATAATATCGGATAATTGGGAAGCAATTAACCAGACCAACAGCATGAGTATTGACCAACTAAACACAGACTACGGCATCGCCGGCCACCTCACCTTCGCTACCGGAAACGGTGGTTTCCCGATGATTCACATCGACAACGGCCAAGCCAAAGCCTTGATTTCTGTGTATTCCGGCCAAGTGCTCTCCTTCCAGCCAGCCACCGAAACCGCAGATTTGATGTTCGTCAGCGACAAAGCCTACTACGCGGAAGGAAAAGCCATCAAAGGCGGTGTACCCATCTGTTGGCCCTGGTTTGGCCCAGATCCCGAAGGCTTGGGCCGCCCCGCCCACGGATTTGTCCGCAATCGCCTCTGGAATGTCGTCAACACCGGTACAACTCCAGACGGCGCCACCACAGTCACTTTAGGACTTAAGGATACCGAAGAAACTAGAGCAATTTGGCCGCAAGCCTTTGAACTGGCGATCGCCATTACCGTCGGTACCACTCTCACAGTAGAATTAATCACCCGCAATCTCGGCGACAAAGCATTTCCCCTCACCCAAGCTTTCCACACCTACTTCCTAGTCGGCGACATCAACCGCGTGCAGGTTTTGGGTTTAGAAAACAGCCAGTATCTTGATAAAGTTGACGGTGGAGTCGAAAAAACTCAAGTAGGTGCAGTCGTAGCTGTCGGTGAGGTCGATCGAATTTATCTCGATGTCACCAACGAATTCGTCATAGACGATGCCGCCCTCAACCGTCGGATTCGGATTAAATCATCTGGCAGTAAATCCGCCGTTGTGTGGAATCCCTGGGTGACAATCTCTAAAAACATGGCCGACCTCGACGATGCAGATTATCAGCGCTTAATCTGCGTAGAAACGACCAATGCGGCCACAGATATTGTCGAAGTTCCCGCGCATGGTGAGTTCAGTTTGCAAGCAATTTACAGCGTTGAACGCGACTAAAGAATCAGAGTTTAATGTCATCAATTAAGGCAGATCCCCCCTAACCCCCCTTCCTAAGGGGGGGACAAGAGTATTCTCCAAGTCAGAGCGTTGAACGCGACTAAAGAATGAGAGTTTAATGTCATCAATTAAGGCAGATCCCCCCTAGCCCCCCTTAGGAAGGGGGGACAAGAGAAGAGCATTCTCTTTCGTTCCCCGACTCTCCAGGGTATTTACGGGAATCTCTGTACAATAAGGAGGACAAGAGCATTCTAAAAGTCCCCCGACTCTCCAGGGTATTTAGGGGAATCTCCGTACAATAAGGAGGATAAGAGCATTCTCAAAGTCCCCCTTCTTAAGGGGGATTTAGGGGGATCTCCGGGGAATAAGCAGGAAAAAAGCATTCTCAAAGTCCCCCTTAAGAAGGGGGATTTAGGGGGATCAGGCCTCGGCTATAAACGAGAAATACAAAGATTTTCGGGTTCAATTTGACACTAACGAGTCGCGGTTGGAACCGCCGAGTTCTTTCTAATTACCATGATTATGCAAAATTTCAACTGGACAAAACTGCAAAACGGCTCAGATATTCGCGGTATCGCCCTCGAAGGAGTTCCCGGCGAACAAGTCAACCTCACGCCGGAAAGAGCTACAATTCTAGGTAAATCCTTTGTCAGTTGGCTGGTACAGAAAGTCAATAAACCGGCCGCAGAGTTGATAATTGCGATCGGGCGTGACAGCCGCCTCTCCGGGCCAACCTTAATGCAAGCAGTCATGGATGGAATTGCTTCAGTTGGTTCCACAGTCTACGACTTTGAAATGGCCTCAACTCCCGCCATGTTTATGAGTACAATCACGCCAGGTTTTGAGTGCGACGGCGCGATTATGCTGACTGCTAGCCATTTACCTTTTAATCGCAACGGCTTAAAGTTTTTCACCGCTAAGGGTGGATTACAAAAAAAAGATATTACCGATATCTTAGCATTTGCCGAAACCAATGAGTTTGAAAAAGCCGCCGTTCCCGGTACTATTACCAAGCATGATTTTATCTCAGTTTATGGCAACCAATTCGTCGAAAAGATTAGGGAATCAGTCAATCATCCCGATAATTTTGAGCAGCCGCTGACAGGCTTGAAAATTGTTGTGGATGCGGGGAATGGTGCGGGCGGTTTTTATGTGGATAAAGTCTTAAAACCTTTAGGTGCAGACACCACCGGCAGTCAATTTTTAGAACCGGATGGCACTTTCCCCAATCACGTGCCAAATCCTGAAGATAAACAAGCAATGCAGTCCATTTGTCAAGCGGTAATTGCCAATCAAGCGGATTTTGGGATTATTTTTGATACGGATGTCGATCGCAGTGCGGCTGTGGATCAATTTGGCAAGGAACTCAATCGCAATCGGTTGATCGCGTTGATTTCGGCGATCGTCCTCCAAGAACATCCAGCATCAACCATCGTTACCGATTCTATCACATCCGATGGCTTAACGCAATTCATCGAACAGGATTTAAAAGGAATTCACCATCGCTTTAAACGCGGCTACAAAAATGTGATTGACGAGTCGATTCGCCTCAACGCAGCGGGACAAGAATCGTGGCTGGCCATTGAAACCTCTGGACATGGCGCTTTGAAGGAAAATTACTTTCTGGATGACGGCGCTTATTTGGTCAGCAAATTATTGATTGAATTGGCTAAATCCAAGCTAGAAAATAAATCTTTGCCCGATTTGATTGCGAATTTACAAGAACCTGAAGAAAGTTCCGAATTTCGGATTAAAATTGGTGTGGATGATTTCAAAGCCCACGGAACTAGCGTCATTGAGCAACTGCAAGAATTTGTCTCAACCCAAGCCGACTGGGAAATCGTTCCCAATAACTACGAAGGTTTGCGAGTTTCCTGCACGTCAGCTACCGAATCCGGCTGGTTTCTGTTACGCTTGTCACTGCACGATCCGGTGATGCCTTTGAATGTTGAATCGAATGTTAAGGGTGGTGTGGCTCAAATAGTCGATCGCCTTTTAGCTTTTTTCCAAACAACAGAATCCCTTGATTTGTCGGCCCTATCGAGCTAAGTATTCGTAGGGTGCGGATACATCGAAAATACCTGAAGAAAGATCGAAAATCTCATGGCGACGCACCTGATACGATTAATAAACCAGCTTGCTACAATAAAAAGTTGGGTTTGCTTATCAGTTGATTGAATCTTCCAGGTGCGTCGCTATGAGATTGTCGGTCTTTTTTAAAGATGGTGGATGCGACGCACCCTACGGAAGATTTATCGGTTCATTGAATCTTCTTGGTGCGTCGCTATGAGATTGTCGGTCTTTTTTAAAGATGGTGGATGCGACGCACCCTACGAATACTATTAGTAAACCAAACCCTAGGAGGAATTTGATCGTGTGGCTTTTAATTATTAAATGTTCTGCGGAAAGCTGGACTCTCAATTCCAAAGCTTTCAAAGCAATTGCTGAAAAATATCCGGCTACGCCTCTTTCTTCCAAAAAGATGAAAGGCGACGGTCAACGCATCATGGAATATAAACTTGAGAATGTCAATGATGTGGAGGATTTTATGGAGGAATGCTTGACTTTAGATGGCTTTACTGCTACTTTTGAATCTCTATAAATTCTCAAATCGATCGACAGCGCGATCGCCCAAATCGACTAAAATAATTCTACGATGGGCGATCGCAACTGTCAAAAGCAGGTTAAAATCGGCTTGAGCTACGAATGCGCCCGTTGTAATTGACTCTAATCCTCCCATCTTGGAAAACAGTCACAACCGTCTCTACCGTATAGACAGACGAACCGGGTTTGTAACCTTGAAACGTAAATGTCCAAGTACCATCGCCATTGTCAACAAAAGGCGATTCTGCTGATGCACCGTGCATCGATGCTTCGGCTCGATATTGGCCCAAACCTCCGTTAGCATTCTCTGCTGCTTGACGGGCTAGGTTTTTCGCTCGATTCAGTTCAATGTTATTGGAAATAACTGTAATATCGGTGAATTCACTTTGAGAAGAGCGAACGGGATTGCTGAAGGCGGGGGAGACTCCCACGGCTAAGGTTGAGAGTGCTAGCAAACAAGCAAGTCGGGTGGTTAGTTTCATAATACAAACTCATTTATAGTTTGTAAACTCTACGGAACTTGCGCTAACGGGCCCGGAACAGCTCAAAATTATCTCAACAGCCTCGAAGTTATAGGTTTGATCGTTCGGACTTCAGTCCTTGAATTTAGATCCGGACTGAAGTCCTCACTACGAACCTCTTTTGATTTGGATGCGGACTGAAGTCCTCACTACGAACCTATTTTAGGGTGAATCAATTAATTTTTGATTTTCACTTTTGAATCGGCGGGGGTTTCCCCGTCGTTTAAATAGCGGTAACTCATCTTAGAAATATCCCGAATCAATGCTTGAGCAGGTTTCTCGGTTTCCGGCGGATGTTTCACCATCACCGCTACTAAATAACGCTTGCCGTTTGGTAAATCTACCATCCCCGCATCGGCTAGCATTGTATTAATGTTGCCGGTTTTGTGAGCAATCACTGCTCCTTCGCCCAAGCCTCTCGGTAGCAAAGTATCGTTTTTGGTTTGGCGCATGATTTGCAAAATTCGATCGCGCGATTTGACAGAAACCAAATTTCCGCGATCGACTTGAGCGATAATATTGATCAAATCCTTCGGGCTGCTAGTATTCGTTCCCTCCAAATCCGGCAATTTATTGCGCAGCACCGTCGCCCTCAATCCCCAGTTGGCAAATTGCTGATTCAAAACCTCCGCACCTCCCAGCAACTCAACCATCATATTTGTCGCCGTATTGTCGCTGACAACAATCATTTTTTTCGCAACTTCCAAAGCCGAATATTTATTACCCGGTGCATCGTCTTGCATATCCCCAGAACCGCCGACAATATGTTCCGGTTTCAGTGTCAGCACTTGATCTAACTGGATTTTGCCCTCATCTACTGCTTGGAAAAAAGCTACTAAAATTGGAACTTTAATCGTGCTCGCTGAAGCAAAAGCAGCATCGCCGTTCAAATTTATGTAGCTTCCAGTATCTAAATCAACTATAAATATTCCGGCTGTTAAAGTTGGATTTTCTGTTGCTATCACCTGCACTTCTGTTTTTAAAGCTGCTAATTCTTGATTCAGTTGCAGGGCTTCTGGGGTGGCTGGGGCTGCAACTGCGCTATCGGCTGGGTTTTTCTGGCCTGCGGGCGTTTCCTGTGTCGCTACGCCCGATCGACTCACAGCATTCACCACCGACAGCAGCGTACCGCAAATCACCGCAATCCCAACTCCCAAAATCAGCAACCGAGTAGCGTATACCAAGGGCGGCACGTTCCGAGTTGCAGAGCGTTTGCCCGGTCTCTGGCTCGCTTGCGGGCGCGGTTTCGGCACGGGGGCTTTTTTGATCTTGGGGGCTGTTACCGGGTCTGGAATGCTCGCTGGGGGTGCGCTGGAGCGACTTTTACGGGGTGCGGGGGGAGTTGTCGTTAGGGGTTCGCTGATGGGATTGCTGGCGATCGCACTTACATTTTCGGAAGTCGGTTCGGGAAAAGCGAACAAATCGACAGCAGAGAGACCTTTTTTGCGCGGTTGGCGACTCTTCGCCTCCCCAATTTTGGTGGTTTTGGTGGTTCTGGGTTTTCTGGGATTAATTGCGGATCTGGGATCGGACAAAAAGTCCTGCGCGCTCAATTCTTCGGGGGAAGGTGCGGGAGAATTGGCTCTACTTCTGGTGCTGCGACTTGGTTGTGGTGAGAAAATCGCAGGTTCTGATCTGGGAATTTCCGAATTGCCTTTTGGCGGTTGCTCCGGGCGACGGCGGCTGGATTTGCCAGACTGACTTGCTGCGCCGGATTGAGGCGGCTGTGGGCCGGAGTTGTCAGAGGCTATCGAGGACATCACCGATAATATCGATCGTTTGGGAAACCGCTCTGCCACGTCTTACTCCTTCTGCACTGTAAATTTCAAGTTTAAGATTTTTTAGCTTGTGGGCCAATCGATTTTAAATTTTAGATTTGAGATTTTAGATTTAACCGAAACTCACCAGTGGTATCAGAAACCGGGTTTCTTTCCGGGAAATTACCTTAAAGCTGAGGTTTTTAGTCAAGAAACCCGGTTTCTTTGGTGACAACTGGGTAAATCCAGTTCGCCAAAAATCGTCGCTCGCAAATCCCAAATTATCAGCATTTCCCCTAGCTATCCGTTGGATTTTCCGGCAACGCCCCATCCAGAGTATCAGAAACTGGCGATCGCGCGTAACTTTTTATTGCCCAATCTGTTTGGCGGATCACCCCCCGCAGCATGGCGACTTCATCCACTGTCGGATAAGCCCTGTTGTACAAACGCCGAAATTTTTCCATCCGACTTGCTGCTGTATGTGGCTGCAAATAGCCAATTTTCAGCAGCAGCGTTTCTAATTGCTGGTAATATCCCTCCAAATTTTCCAACGGAGCACTGGTGAGGAGATGAGTGGGAGATTGGGGAATTGGTCGATCGACCTGACTCTTTTCTGATAAATTATCCGTTACATCCGTTACATCTTGTACAGTGCTCGTTGCCGAACTTCTATCCGTTAAATCCGCTACAGAATCCGTTGCCGAACCTTCGTCCCGATACAATTCATAGCAGCAAATAGCTACAGCTTGAGCGAGATTTAAGGAAGTGTAAGCATCGCTGCTGGGAATCCGAATCAAGCGCTGGGCGCGGTTCAATTCGGCGTTAGTCAATCCACAATCTTCTCGACCAAAAATTAAGGCACTTGGGGCTTCTAGCAACCAAGGTAAAGCATCTGCTGGTGCTTCTAGCTGCATGGGGTGCGATCGAGCATCATCTCCTGTAGTGGCGATCGCCCTGACACATCCTACCAAAGCAGCAGGCAAACTCTCAACTACTTTAGCCGTGGACAGTATGTCAGCGGCGCGCACGGCCATCAATCGGGCTTCTTCCCCTAAATAGTCGCACTGGGGATTTACCAGAATTAATTGGTGCAAACCCATATTTTTCATCACGCGGGCCACGGAACCCACATTCAACGGCCCTGCGGGTTCGACTAAGACGATTCGGATGTTGGAGGCGGCCGTTTCGAGCATTTAATTTTGTAATTGGGCAAACAGGGCATTGAGCATTGGCTTGCGCAGGGCATTGGTCATTGGCTATTAGAAAAATCACTAACCATTCCCGATTCCCGATTCCCGATTCCCGATTCCCTCACCTAATTGAGAAAGGCTATAGTTAATCTACTACTGTCAAAATTAGCATGGCTAAGCAGCGAGCGAAATCTGATTTACCGACTAAGATGTGTCCGGTGTGCGATCGACCTTTTACTTGGCGCAAAAAATGGGCCGACTGCTGGGATGAGGTAAAATACTGCTCGGATCGCTGTCGCCGCCGCCGTAATAGCACAGAAAATTAAGAATGTGTTGCTATTTGCCAAACTGAGGCTAAGATTGCAAAGGAAAAATTTCACGGTTAGAAGTATGGCATCGCAACAGGTGCAACCAAAGCTAGTTATTCACGGCGGTGCCGGTAGTTGTCTGCAAAGCAAGGGCGGAATTGAAGCGGTACGCAAATCGCTTTACGATGTTTTGGAGGCAGTTTATCCGCTGCTGAAAAATGGCGCAAGTGCCGTAGATGCAGTAGTGCACGGCTGTCGGTTGTTGGAAGATGATCCGCGATTTAATGCGGGTACGGGTTCTGTGGTACAGTCGGACGGGCAAATTCGGATGAGTGCTTCGCTGATGGACGGTTTGGTGCAGCGTTTCAGCGGCACGATTAATGTGGCTCGGGTTCAAAATCCGATCGAACTTGCTCAATTTTTGCAGACTTCGGACGATCGCGTACTCTCAGATTACGGTGCGGCGGAATTGCTGCGAGAACTTCAGTTGCCGATTTACGATCCGATGACGGATTTGCGTTTGCACGAGTGGATGCAGGAACGCCAAGGTAATTTTAACAAAGCAATGGCTACTGTGGTGGCGGAACCTGCGGGTGTTGGCACCATCGGAGTTGTAGCTTTGGATACTCAGGGACGTTTGGCTGCTGGCACTTCGACTGGCGGCAAGGGTTTTGAGCGCATCGGGCGGGTGAGCGACTCTGCTATGCCGGCGGGGAATTACGCGACTGGGAATGCGGCGGTTAGCTGTACGGGTATCGGCGAGCACATCATGGATGAGTGTTTGGCGGCGCGAATTGTGATTCGGGTGACGGATGGTTTGAGTTTGAAAGCTGCTTTTGAGCGTTCTTTTGCGGAGGCTGACGATCGCAAGCGGGATTTTGGTGCGATCGGGATTGATGCTAATGGTGCGATCGCGATCGGCAAAACTAGCGAGATCATTCTCGGTGCTTTTCACAACGGTACAGAAATGGGCGATACTTTGGAAACAAACAAGGGAACGCTGGTTTTTACTGCTTAGAAAAAACGTTTGATTTTCAGCAACAAAAATCAGGAAACCGCCACCCAAATTAGGACACAGCAGTGCTGTGTCCCTACAGAATCTCGGTATTTTATATCATGTCCGGTCGATTGACCGCAATCATATTAGTTCGTAGTGCGGACTTAAGTCCGCAGGATTTTGCCGTTCGTAGTGCGGACTTAAGTCCGCAGCATTTTGCATTTTGCGGACTGAAGTCCGCACTACGAACGGTTTTTTTCCTTACCACGATCGGCGAATTTTAATAATTGGTATAAGAGGGATGATTCTAGCAATAATTATTGAGATTAATATTAAATTCGTAACTGCCAAAGTTTAAGTGTACCATTATCGCTGCCGCTAACCAAAGTTCCCCCCAACTGCCCGATCGCCACCGCCGACACCGGGCCCGAATGTCCGTCTAAAGTGTGCAACAATTCGCCGCACAGATTCCACAGTCTGACAGTACCGTCAAAACAGCCCACTGCAAAGTATTTCCCATCAGGGCTAATCGCGGTGGCGGAAGTGATGCGAATTCCGCTTTGCAGGGAATGCAATAATTCGCCTGTTTCCAAATTCCACAGGGCGATCGTTTTGTTGCCGTGACAGACTAGAATTTGGCTGTCTGGAGTAATTGCTACATAATTTTCGCTACCAAATGTTCGCCGCACTTCTCCTCCCGGTAATTCCCACAAAGTGACGGTAGCGCGACAGAAACCGCTGGTTGCATTCAGCCCGCTGGCTATTAACATTTTGCCGTTGGGACTCAGGGCGATCGCACTTATGTGATCTCCTTGATAGCCTTTCAAAACTTGCAGCAGTTGGCCGCTGTTGAGGTGTTGCAGCTTGACAGTGCCGCAGGTGGTGCCGATCGCCAAAATTTGCCAGTCGGGACTCACAGCTACAGATTCGTGGCGGTGTACGTCTGCTAAACGCTTGATCTGTTCGCCGTTTTGCAGGTTCCAGATTTTGACTGTACCCGCGCGCGATCGCGTTAACAGCGTTTTGCTAGCGGGGCTGAAAGCCACTAACAACACGGCGGTTGAATGTCCGCAAATAGTCCGCAACAATTCCCCGCTGTGCAAACTCCAAACTTTCACTGTACTGTCGTGGGAACCGGTTGCGAGTAATTGTCCGTCGGGACTGATGGCGGCGGATAAAATGCTGTCTGAATGCTGGAGAGTGGCTTTTAAGATGGCGCCGGGTGAGGTTTTTGGTTGTTTTTTATACCCGGCTATTACCAGCCAGTCGATCGCATCTCTCCAATTTTTGAGTGCATTTCGGGGCCGCTTTGTCAATATTTCTATGTATCGGTACAAAGTTTTGGATAAGTCAACCTCTACACCCTTGATTTGTTTGTTCAGAAGTACCGCCATCTCGGCGGGGCTGTAGCCGCACAGCAAGCCACACAAGTGCCTTTTTTCCACGGGTGTCAGCCCTCTTCTGGTGTGGGGCGCGAATTCTAGTTTGGCGTTGGCTAAGTCGCTGTAAAGCTTTTCGGTGTCCCACTCGTAAATTGCCCGTACAAAGGGTTCTTCGGGTCGATCGAGGTTTGAGGGTGTCATTTGTGGCAGTCGCGATCGAGTTCCTAGTCAAATTCCTAACCAAAATCCTAACATTCGCTGTGCGCGATCGGACTGGATTCACCACTAATCTATTTTTAACACAGCAAACAGCCAAAAGAGTTTCGGGTTGAAAATGCGTTTCAATCCTTACCTTTACAGTTTGCAAAACAACTATACATTAACGGAGAAATAGAAAATGTCTGGAATGGCGATCGGCTTATTTTTTGTCCTGGGTTTGGTTTTAAGTCTTGTTGGTTATATTTGGGGATTAGTTCAAGCTTTTGGAGAGGAAACTCTTTGGGGAGTCCTTTACTTGCTTGTTCCCTTTGCAGCCTTGGTTTTTTATGTCAAAAAGTGGAGCAACAAAAAAATCAGAAAAACCTTCTTGATTCAATGTGCTGGTTTGCTAATGTTTGTCTTGGGAGGTGTTACTACTTCAGTATTTTATGGCGCAATTTTCACACAAATATCTGATCCTAGCCTGAATCAAGAACTAAAAAATAACGATAGCTCTCCTTCTTCTTTTCCTTCGGATATTAACACTTATCCATCACCAAGTCAAGAATCATCTCCGGCTGCTGAGCCATCTCCTCAAAGTTTTCTAGCGCCGATTCAAAAAGACGAATTCAAACAATCGATGAAACTTGGCTATGTCTACTACGCGCAGAGAGACTATCAAACAGCTTTAATCAATTTTAACAGAGCTTTGCAGGTGCGTCCGGGCGATGCTTATGCTGTCAAGGCTGTTGACAATACCAAAATGGCGATCGCTGGTAGCCGGACTAAATAATCCGTGGATTAGAAATTAGTAATTCACATCGTTTCCCAAAATAACAGGATAAACTTATGAAGGTTCTCAAGCAAACACCAACTGAACTAACAATTCAAACCTCTAGCATCTGGGATGGCTTGCTCTTAATTTCTCCCTTCATCGTCATTGGATTATTGCAGATTATCTTTGCCTCAAACTGGATCGGTGGAGGCATATTTCTGTTATGGTCGCTGTGTTTGCTGGATGGCGCGATATCTGAAATATATATCTTTGATAAGATTTTGGGGAAAATGACCGTTAAACGACGGGGTTTGTCGCTTAATCATGTTACTGAACGCTCAATTCGCGATATTTGTGCAGTGAAATTAGAGGAAATAGGAGATGGCGAAGGAAATTATAGCTACTATGTTGAGTTATTGATGTTGGGGTGCGATCGCATTTGTTTGAGAAGCAATTCAGTAACAGAACAATGCCAAATGGCTGACTTAATCCGCAGCTATGTCTCGACGAGCTACGATCGCACTGAAGCAATATCTTTGCCAAGCAAGTGCACCGGAGGCCTTGTCAAATAATCTGTGCATGATAGAATGGAAACAACACAAAAATAAGCAATTCAAGTTTTTGTGTCATCAAAAGGATGAATTAATGAAAAAACTCAAGGGAACACCATATAATGAACTAAAAATTCAAAAATCTAACATCTGGCTGGACTTGTTATCTAGCTTACCCTTCATTATCGTTGGATTATGGCTGGTTTTTTCTGCACCAAATACAACTCTAAATTGCCCTAAAATAGAATCTAAGCAAGGCAATTGTAAACTAACAGAATCAAGCTTGTCGGCTTCAAATACTCAAGAAATATCTCTGGATAATTTACTGGGAGGCAAAGTTACCACAGGTAGGAAGGGTAGCAGCAGAGTTGTACTTTTAACCAAAGCGGGGCAAATTTCGTTTACGAATTACGACAGTTGGGGGGATAAAAATTATCTTGCTAATGAAATTAATAATTTTGTTGAAAATGCCGATCGCAAATCGTTGAATGTAAGTCAAGACGATCGCCCCTTTGGATGGATATTTGGGGGCATATTTGTGCTAGGTGGATTGTTAAAATATGTTGAGAATCGCGAAAAATTAAATCTATAGAGATAAAAATTTAGGCAAAATGACAATTTAAGAACGCGGTTGACTGGTGAATTGTCTTACTGAATATTTCTGTTTCGAGATTTATGGGTAGGAGTAGGCACAGGAAAGATCAGAATAAAGGTATTCGCTACTATGTTTATCTGTTAATGCGATCGCGCTGCCAAATATACTTTAACAGCCAAAAAACTTGCTGACTTGATTCGCAGCTATTTGGAGGAGCGATCGCACTAAATGAATGCACCTGCGACTCAAGTACGCGCGGCGTAGCTATCCCTCTTGGCTGAATCGCCCAAATCAATAATTAACGACAATTAGGTAGGCGCTAATAAACTTTACATTGTGTTACATTATCAAGTTTTCCTCATCTTTCTTTGTCATTACTTCCGGTACGATCGCGGGCGAAAGCTAACCTTTCACTCGCACTGACATAATTAATATATTGTTAAGATTCATCTGCTTAAATCACGGAAAGCTATCTCCAACGCAGCCGCAGGTTAACTCGTAACATTTGTTGTCGGTCAGACATTTTAGTGCTAGCCTATTAGCAAGATAAAAGGGTTATGGCGTAGGACGACTTCAAACAATACATAAGTTAACACTTTGGTCTAGGGTGGCTGGGAAGTCGATCGGTAGCAGCAATTTAGGAGTTAAAGCAGGGTGAAATAAATGAAAATAATCAAGCAAACAGCAACTGAACTAATAATTCAGACTCGCAACATATTTGATTTTTGGCTCCCTAGTTGTTTATTAATGGCATTTGGACTGCTCAGGCTGACTTTTGACTATCATACAGCAACCCTGAGTTGCCAGCGATCGCAGGAAAAACCCGGAAATTGCCAGTTGGTGCGATCGCACTTACTGGGATCGAACATCCAAGAAATTCAGCTTGCTGCTTTGCAGGGAGCTAAAGTTGAAAGATACGGCTATAAAACCAGAGTTGTACTTTTGACGAATGTTGGCAATGTTCCTTTTACTGCTAACTCGACTAACTGGGGGAATAAAGACGCTGTTGCTTCTGATATCAATTATTTTGTTAAAAATGCAAAAAATCGCTTGCTGCGCTTAAGCCAGGACGATCGCCCTTTGGGATGGACAGGAGGCATATTTTTGCTCGCAGGAGTCGGAGCAATGGTGTTGGGAAAGAATGAAACCTACAGCTTCGATGGAACTTTAAACACCTTGACTGTTAAGCAGCGGGGTTTGTTGGCGCGTCAAGTAATTCAATATTCTATGTGCGATATCTATGGGGTGGAAGTCGATCGCACAAAAGATCGGGATCGTGATGTTTGGTACCAAGTTAGACTGTTAGTTGGTGGAGGAGATCGCATATCCCTTCCCCACACTATGAGCCCCTACCAGCCAGAAAAAATCGCCAAAGCGATTAACAACTATCTGCACGCGCGATCGCACGAAAGTGTTTGTAGTGAGGATTGTAGTCAGAGTGAAAATTCTGCCGACTAAAGTCCTCACTACAAACCTAGTTCTTTTTGCGGACTAAAGTCCTCACTACAAACCTAGTTATTTGTTTCGATCTTTCAACTTCCAACCTGGTTTGACAACTTGGCGGGAACGGGCAATTACTAAACAGTCATTGGGAACATCTTCTGTTACTATAGAGCCAGCGGCTACATTAACATCTTCTCCCAAAGTTATCGGTGCCACCAACACACTGTTGGAACCTGTTTTGCTCCGAGATCCTATTTGAGTTTTGTGCTTATTTTTGCCGTCATAATTGGCGGTAATTGTCCCAGCGCCGATGTTGACTTTTTCTCCCAAAGTCGCGTCGCCTAAATAAGACAAGTGAGCGACATTAGTTCGATCGCCAATTTGAGTATTTTTCAATTCTACAAAATTGCCCACGCGACAGTTGGCGCCTATTTGCGCGTGTCCCCGCAGGTGTGCGTAGGGGCCAATTCGCGCATTTTCTGCCACAATACTGTCAGAAATTACTGAATAAAGCACAGTCACGTTTTCCTTAATTTGACTGTTTTCAATCAAACTACCGGGCCCGATGCGACTCCCAGAGGCGATCGAAGTTTTACCCCGCAGATGGGTTTGCGGTTCAATTACCACATCCGGCTGCAACTCAACGGTATCGTCGATCGTGATGCTGTGGGGATCGAGCAGTGTCACTCCCGCCGTCATCCACTTGTCCTTTACCCGCGCTTGCAAAATATCGGAAGCTGTAGCTAAATGTTTGCGATCGTTAATTCCCAATATTTCTTGATAATCTTCAACATTCACAGCCATCACGGGAGAGAGAATACTTACCGTATCCGTTAGGTAATATTCTTTTTGGTCATTGTCTGCTTTCAAATCTGGCAAAATTTTCTCTAAATGCGGCCAGTGAAAACAATAAACACCTGCATTAATTCGCTGGTTTTGCTTTTGAGCTGTTGTACAGTCGCGGTCTTCGACAATTTGCTGAACAAAGTTTTGACTGTCGGTAAATACTCGCCCGTATCCTTGAGGATTCGGCAAATTAGCTGTCAATATAGTAGCAGAGTTTTTGTGCTGTTGGTGAATTGCCATCAATTGTTTAATAGTTTCTGCCCTCAGCAAAGGTACATCCCCATTTAACACCAGCAAATCTCCTTGAAATCCCTTTAAATGTGGCAGCAATTGCTGGATGGCGTGACCTGTACCCAATTGTTCGGTTTGTTCGACAAATTCTAGGGCAGGAAATTGAGGATTGTCCGATATTTCTTTAGCTCCCATCAGGGATTCTTTAACGAGTTCGCCTCGATAACCGACGATGACAAGTCGCCGGGAAATTTGAATTTCTTGACAACTTTGGAGGACTCGTTCAACTAGGGTTCGACCGCCCAATTCGTGGAGAACTTTGGGTAAGTCAGATTTCATGCGCGTGCCGCGTCCAGCAGCTAAAATTGCTATTGCTATCATTGTGCGATCGAGCTATTTGCTATAAAAAGTTGAATATTGACTAAATGATGATATCACTCGCTGTCCGTCGATCGTACTGCGATCGCACAATTTTTTAATCTCCCATCTCAAATCCGGGCGTACTGCGTCTTTTTCCAGCCGGATGTCCGTTTGAGGGGCGATGCTTGCGCTATCTTGGAGTTGCGCGCCCGGTATTAAATTTCTGAGGGCCCAAGTCCTGACTACAAACCGGAGTTCGTTTCGTAGTAAGGACTTCAGTCCTTCCCCAAGAGATGCGACGGAGACGGAGAGAAATTATTTGCATCTTTGGACTGGGATTTACCGAGATAGATTATACTATTCGTTGAATTTCAGTTATGGTGTTTTCAACTCAAAAAAACTATTAGTTGCTTCTTCCTTCTTCCGACTTCCTTCTTCCTTCTTCCGACTTCCATCGGACTGAATCCGTTACATCCGTTACATCCGCGGAGCGAATCCGTTGCCGAACTTCCTTTCTGCATTATCAGGTGTCCAGCTATGACAGAGCTTAATTTTCAGGAACTTGCCAAGCAGGGAAATCCACAGGCGATCGCATCTTGGCTCAACAGCAAGTTACAATCGGAAGGCATCACAGCCTCCGCGAATCTCGACGGCGACTGTTTGGATGTAATTCTGGAGGGCGAGCAAGTACCGATAGAAGATACATTAGTTGATTTTGTCCGCAACGAGCTGACGGATTTGCAGCCAAATTCGATTCGCAAAGTGAAGGTTGAGGGGCGAGAAAGCAGTGAGATTGCGGCTGCTTGGAGTCAAGAGTTGAGTTTGGAGAGCGGCATTTTGGAACCACAAAACTTTGCAGGAGAATCAGTGCCAAATCTTGCTATTGCTAATATGGGCGAAGATCGCCCAGAGACGGAAAGCACAAATATGGAGGAGGAGAAATCGCCGGAATTGGCTGCATTTGAGAAGCGGTTGCGATCGACTTTCATTGTAGTCGGGCTGGTGACGGGTATTTTGGCGATCGCCGTGGTGGCGTTTGTCAGTAAGATGTTAAACGAGCCGCCAGCAACTGCTCAGAAGAATCCAGATGAAACTGCCAATGTAGCAACTGTACCGGATACCTTTCGAGAAGCCGTTAACAGCGCCCTCAAAGCAGCAGAGTTAGGGCGATCGGCAAAAACCAAGGCTGATTGGACGCTCGTTGCCGATCGCTGGCAAGAAGCGGTATCGTTGATGAGAAGAGTACCGATTTCTAGCGCCAACCACGAACTAGCTCAGACAAAAGTGATCGAGTATCAGAAATATCTGCTTTACGCTAAAGAATCAGCAGTAAATCCCCCGCCCCCAGAGCCAACTCCTGCAACACCTCAAAAAGCCGAACCTGAGAAAGCAACTCCCAAGAAAGCTAATTCTGAAAAATCAGAACCTGAGAAAGAAACTCCCAAGAAAGCTACTTCTGAAAAAGCCGAGCCTGAGAAACCAACTCCCAAGAAAGCTACTTCTGAAAAAGCCGAACCGGAAAAAGAAACTCCCAAGAAAGCTAATTCTGAAAAAGCCGAACCGGAAAAAGCAACTCCCAAAAAAGCTAATTCTGAAAAAGCCGAACCGGAGAAAGTAACTCCTTCCCGATAGATTAGTCCTAGAAACACCGTTCATAAACCCTGTTTTTACGAACAATTTCGTCACAGCCCACATAAAACTAATATCATGTCCCGTCGATTAAAATCACAACAAAAACGGTTCGTTCGTAGTGTGCCCGAAAGTCCGCTCCCGGACAGCGGACGCCAGGACGCACTACGAACCTTACTGATTGCGTTCAATCGACCGGACATGATGTAAAACCCCAAAATAAAATATTTATGACTGACAACAGTTTAATCATTTCGTCTGAATGGTTGGTAGCCAATACCGCAAATCCGCAAGTTGTAATTATTGACTGTCGGTTTTCCCTCGCCGATCCAGAATTGGGAGAAAAACAATATCAAGAAAGTCACATTCCCGGAGCTTTCTATTTAGATTTAAATCGGGATCTCGCGAGTGCAGTTGGCACGCATGGCGGCAGACATCCGCTACCAAACATTGAAGAATTAGCTGATAAATTGAGCGCGATCGGTATTAATTCACCAGAAACTTTAGTCGTCGCTTATGACGATTCGCGGCTGGCTTTTGCATCTCGTTTGTGGTGGCTGCTGCGATATATGGGACACAGCAAAGTCGCTTTGTTAGACGGCGGTTTCAGCGCGTGGAAAGCGGCGGGATATCCGGTAACAAATATTTTGTCAGAACCCCGCGAGGGTAAATTCGTGGTGAAATTGCAGCCGGATATGGTGGTTGATATTGAGGCTGTAAAACAGCGCAAAGACTCGTCGGACACGGTTTTGGTTGATTCGCGAGAAAGCGAGAGATACGAGGGCTTGCGGGAGCCGATCGACCCGATCGCAGGTCACATTCCGGGTGCTGTCAACTACCCTTGGCAAGCGGTGACGGATGAAACTGGAAAAGTGCGATCGACCTCCGAACAAAAACAGCGGTGGACGGAATTAGAAAAAGCGGAAGAAATCATCGTTTACTGCGGTTCCGGCGTGACAGCTTGCGTAAATTTACTGTCCTTAGAAATCGCCGGAATTCCCGATGCTAAACTCTATGTCGGTAGCTGGAGTGATTGGTGTTCCTATCAGTTGTAGGGTGCGTACCAAAGCACCAATAATATCAAATCCGATTGCATCGTCTTGTATTCATCTCTATCTTCTCTCTCTGCGCCCTCTGCGCTCTCTGCGGTTAAATCATTCCGATACAACCGGAAACGATATAAGATTTGGCGGTTGAAACCACATTTATACAACATTTTTTTCAACCCACACCCGGTGAATTTTGTATGTACAGACGCGGTTTCAACCGCCCCGTTTCCTAAAAATCGAAATAAATATAAGGTAAACCGCCTTCCGGCGCCAACACCCAAACCGCATACAAACAAAGCGGCACTAACACCAATTTCACAGGCCAATTTAACTCCAACTTCAAACCCCGACTCAGGGTATAATTCCCCAGCATCGCCACAGCCAAAGCCGCCAACATCCACGTTAAATGTACTCTTTCCAAACCCAAAGCTTCCACATAAACTTTATGTACAAACTGTACGTCAGCAGTGTGTCCCCACAAATGCGAAATCGCCCATCCCGAATTCTTTAAATCGGGAAGCCGGAAAAATATCCAACTACCAAAAACCATCGCCTGAGTTAACAGCCAACCGATCGCCATTCCGATCGGATTTTCCCACAAAAACTCGCTCCGCAACCACTTAAAAGTCACATCCGTCACCCGGTGCACCGCCAAAGCCAAACCGTGCAAACCTCCCCACACTATAAATCCCCAAGCCGCCCCGTGCCAAATTCCCGCAATCAACATTACAAGAGACAAATTCAGACAAGTGCGCCACAAACCGACGCGCGAACCCCCCAAAGGAAAATACAAATAATTGCGCAGCCAATCCCCCAAAGTCATGTGCCAGCGCCGCCAAAAATCAGCGATACTGGTACTAAAATAAGGGAAATCAAAATTTGGTGGCAAATACCAACCCAGCAGCAAAGCAGTACCGCGCGCCATGTCAACATAGCCGCTAAAATCGAGATAAAGTTGCAGCCCGTAAGCAAAAATCGCCAGCCACAAATCCTCGCTTCCCGCCCGCTGCAAGTTGGTAAAGCTTAAATCGACATAAATTCCCAAGTTGTCGGCGAAAAGACCTTTTTTTACTGCACCGAAGGCGATCGTCCAAAGTGCCTCAGAAATGCGATCGGGCGTCGGAAAATTCTGGGATTTGAGTTGATAAATCAAGTTGTGATAGCGAGTAATCGGGCCAGAAATCAGTTTTGCAAAAAACAACTTGTAAGCAGCAAAGTGCAGCAGCGAAGTAGCCGCCGGCGCGCCTCGATACACGTCAATCAAATAAGCAATGCACTCAAAGCAAAAGAAACTCAATCCCAGCGGTGCTACTACGTGAGTTTTTACCCAGTTAGCACTGTCGAGAGCAACAGGCCAATTTAACAAAGTGCCGATCGAACTCAAGAAAAAAGGCACATACTTAAAACCCAGCAACAGCAACACATTCAGCCCAATTCCCAGCCACAGCAGCAACCAACGGCGGCGATTCCAAGATTCATTAGCAATCCGCCAATCCAAAGGTTCCCCGATCGCCATCGCCAAGCAATAATTAAACACTACACCTACTAACAGCAGAGGAATGTACCAAATTTGCAGCGAAGCGTAAAAAATCAGACTACCCGCCAGCATGACAAACAGCCGCCACCACCGCAGGGGAACCAACCAGTAAGCCGCAAACAAAACTAATAGAAACAGGGCATATTGAAGGGAGATGAAAGTCATGCGATTTGGGATTTGGGATTTTAGATTTTAGATTTTAGATTTTACAAAAGTCATCCGATTTTAGATTTTAGATTTAAGATTTTACAAAAGTCATCCAATTTTCGATTTTAGATTGCAGTATTCGTAGGGTGCGTCGCCCTCGACAAGCCCTTGCATAAAAATTGACTTTTCCAGTAGCGACGCACCTTAGCCCTTGCTAAAAACTTTGCTAAAACATAATTATTGGGTTTGTTTGCACTCCGCGATCGATCGCACTGGTGCGTCGCTATAAAATTGTCGATTTTTTTGAGAGATGTTGCATGGCGAGGCACCCTGCGGTTAGGACTGAGAACTGCTACATTTTACAGCACAAAGGTTAAATGCTGTTGCAAATTCAATAAACTTTGTCTTTATAGCATCTGTATTCGTAGGGTGCGTCGCCCTCGACAAGCCCTTGCATAAAAATTGATTTTTCCAGTAGCGACGCACCTTAGCCCTTGCTAAAAACTTTGCTAAAACATAATTATTGGGTTTGTTTGCACTCCGC
>NZ_JAUBUN010000024.1:54101-92147 GCF_036702665.1 Microcoleus sp. Aus8_D2 | reverse complement strand
GATCGATCGCACTGGTGCGTCGCTATAAAATTGTCAATTTTTTTGAGAGATGTTGCATGGCGAGGCACCCCACGGTTAGGACTTCACCATCGTTGGCGCCGCCCGTCGCAGTACAATGAATTTCTGGTAGCAAGTCTTTCAGCAAATACCGAAAAACTCTTTTGCTCCTTGACAATCAAAACTTTTGGTGTCCGATCGCGCGCCGGAGGTTGAGAATTGGCAAAAGCCCCCCCTGTTTCCTCTGGTGGATCTGCGGAAATTTCCGCAGATACTGCTGAATCTCCTGCATAGGCGATCGGCAAATTCACCAAAAAAGTCGCACCCACCCCGGGCGAGCTTTTAATTTCAATACTTCCTCCCAAAAATTCCGCCATTTTTTTACACAGAGACAATCCCAATCCCGTACCTTTCACGCCCTTCTGCAAGTGATTTTCCACTTGGACAAATTCTTCAAAAATCCGCGTTTGGTCGGCTGACGGAATACCAATACCCGTATCAGCAACAGAAAAAGTAACCATTCCACCCTTTCTTATTTCGGCCGCAACTCGGACTTCTCCCGCTTCGGTAAATTTCAGCGCATTAGAAATCAGATTCCGCAAAATCTGAGCAACTTTTCCCTCATCGGTAGTAAGGGTTGGAAGTTCCAGAGGCGCTTCAAAAATTAGACTTACGGGCGATTTTTGCGGTAGCAGGGGGCGCATCATTCCCCGCAGCGCGCTGAACAAATCTTCGACTTCAAACTCAGCCACGCGCACAGTTACTTTTCCAGCTTCCACCTTGGCTAAATCTAACGAGTCATTGACAAGTTCTGCGAGAGATTCAGCGGATTTGCGAATAAAATTTAGTTGTTTGTCTTGTTCGGGTGAAAGTTCTCCGTCGAGGCGATTTAACAAGATTTCAGAAATACTGAGAATTGTGGTTAGCGGAGTGCGAAACTCGTGACTCATGTTGGAGAGAAAGCTGGTTTTGAGTTCGCCCTCTCGCTGGAGAGATTCGGCTTTTTCGTTCAATTCCGCGTAAAGTGCGACGACTCCGCGATTCCTGTCTTCTAGTTCTTGATTTAATTGTACGAGTTCTTCTTGACGCTGGCGGAGTTCGTCTAAAGTGCGTAGCAATTCTTGATTTTGCTGCTGAATTTCCGCATAGGGATCTTCGGGAATTTGGCGCGCTAGTTTATCAAGTAATTTGTTTAGTTCGATCGCACTCAGCGCAGGCATCTGCTTAGAAAACTGTTTAATCAATTGTACAGCCGTTCCGCGATCGGGCGCGGAGTCGATTTGCACCTCATCCATCAACCGTTTTGCCGCTGCTAAACCCATTCCCGCACCAGTTTGCGATCGAAAATTGGGGCCCAACACAGTCTGTAAATCCGCAATTCCCGGCCCGCTGTCAGAAATCCGAGTCCGAAAAACTTGCGGCGATTCCCCTTCCACAATAAATTCTACTTTGCCACCGCCTGCATATTTGAAAGCATTGCGGGCAATTTCGGAAACTGCTGTCGCGATTCGGGTTTGTGATTGGGAGTCGAATCCCAACAACGCGCCGATTTGGCGAGCTCTTTGGCGGACTTGTACGATGTCTTGTTCAAAGCGAACTTCCGTGGTCAGGATTGGGTAAATCATGCCATTATACCTCTTGCAAAAGTCCTTGCAATCAACATTTGGGACGAGCAAGATGCCAGTCGCACAAACATCATTTTTTCTGGTGGAATGGGCATCTTAGCCGTCCTAGCTATTTTGGTAACAGGTATAATTTTGATTTTTGATGTTCGATTTTCGATCGGGGAATCACTGATGACTATCATGGTTTAGAGCTCGGCTACAATTTCATACTTTTTGGGAACTGCTATCAAACTGGTTGTCTTACCTTAGCTACCACAACTGTCATGTCATCGCGAGTGCGTTTGAAGTCTCGGTAGAGTACGGCTGCGATTAAAACCGGATGTTTCGCCGCCAAACCTGGGTAGCGGTTTAAATCCCACTGCGTCGCCAAACCGTCGGAGTGCAGGATTAGCAGGGAATGCGGCGACCAAGGATAGACAAATTCTGCTACTTTTCGCATCTGATGTCCAACAGTGCCGTTGTAGGAAACCATGCTGCGGCTTTGGTTATCTGTGAACACTACACCAGTAATGTTACCAACTCCGGCAAAACAAATTGTTTTTTCGGTACGATCGATTCGCGCGATCGCAGCAGCCGCTCCTCGGGTATTTTTTAAAGCAGCGTGCGCCTTCTCCAAAATTCCTTTCGGCCCCAGTTTAGCATTTTCCCGAAATACCCGCACCGCTTCCTGCGACGCTTCCTGGGCCAAAACCC
This sequence comes from Microcoleus sp. Aus8_D2, assembly GCF_036702665.1. NCBI lineage: Bacteria > Bacillati > Cyanobacteriota > Cyanophyceae > Oscillatoriales > Microcoleaceae > Microcoleus > Microcoleus sp. Aus8_D2. Next base: position 89,832 of record NZ_JAUBUN010000024.1, on the reverse strand, counting down.
CGTAGCCGAGCCCGTCAGCAACTAAAATCAGATTTTTGCCCGCGCGATCTTCAGCCGCCCAGGAATCGCCACAAATTTGCTCTCCTGCTTTCGGCAAGTGAACGACCCCAAATTCCAAGTAATTGCTGGTTTGGGATGCTTCCCGGCGATGCTGGGTTGAGGAAAGCCACATTAACAAAGCTGTCCCCAGTTTCGGTACAGAATGAATATCAAAAAAACTAGAAAGGCGTTTAATAGCGCCGAGTCCAGTTCCCGGAGTTCCCGCAGTCGAAAAACCGTCCCGCAGACACTGGCCGACATTTGCCATTCCCGGCCCCCGGTCTAGCGCTACTATTTCAATGCTATATCCTGCCGCTGTTTTTACGGTTTGCAGCAAAAGTTCTCCTTCGCGGGCGTGTTTGACCAGGTTTTTTGCTGCTTCGGTGGTGACAATTGCCACTTTACCGCGATCGGTCTCGTTAAATCCGACTTCAGCCGCGAGGGCTACAGCGATGCGCCGCGCTTCTCCGACTTGACTTTCTTCTGTTACGGGCAGGGCTACGGCATTTATCATTATCTTGTAGTTCTAATCTTAAGGTGGCGCGCATTTAAAAAGGAATTAGTCATTGGTCATTGGTCATTGGGCATTGGGCATTGGGCATTGGTCATTGGTCCTGCCGTCATTGGTCCTGCCGTCATTGGTCATTTTAGCCGCTCGCGTAGCCGAAGGCTGGTCATTGGTCACTTGTTGTCGTGACCTCAGAAACCGGGTTTCTTAGAATATTTATCGTCACCAAACCCAAAACTCGTAGAAACCCGGTTTCTCCCCCCTAACGAGTCAGCAGTAATTAGTTCGGTGACACCTCACAAACCCGGTTTCTCTCCCCTAACGAGTCAGCAGTAATTAGTTCGGTGACACCTCACAAACCCGATTTCTTCCTAGATTTATCGTTACAAAACACAAAACTCGTAGAAACCCGGTTTCTCGCCACTCTCCCCATCTCCCCCTCTCCCGACTCATCGCCAACGGACGATCGCAATTTTAGTCCCCTTACCCACTTGGGAAACAATCTCAAATTCGTGCATCAACCGCTTAGAACCGCTGAGCCCCAAACCCAAACCATGATTAGAAGTATAACCGTCAGTCATAGCCAATTCGATGTCTGGAATTCCCGGGCCCTTGTCTTCAAATATCAGCCGCAGTCCTTTGCGGCTACCTGATTGCAGCGTTTCGAGAGTCACAGTTCCCCCTTTACCGTAGTCTACAGTATTGCGGGCGAGTTCGCTGGCTGCGGTAACGATTTTCGTTTGGTCTACTAAGCCGAATCCCATTGCTACAGCCCTACTTCGCACTTGCTGTCGAACGTGGACTATATCGGAGGACGATCGAATTTCTAGTGTCTCACGTTTTGACATGGCGGCTAATCTACTACAATAGAACTTCTCCACAAAAGATATGATTTATACCATTTAAGATTTGAGATTTTAAATTTGAGATTTTAAATTTTAGAATTGGGAATGACTCATGAATCTTAGGGTTTGGATATCCTCTACAGTTGCATTATTTTTCATAAATTATCTTAGCCTCATCAACTCCGTTTCTTCCAATAAATCTTGAGTTGGTTAACAAGGTATCTACAAACCAACCAGGTTTATTGATCCCATTTAATAAAAGCAACTCTCGGCAACTCCCAAGCCTGATGCAGTTTGTCATTACCCTCTAAAATCTCACATCTAAAATGGTATTATTTCCTGTGCCTAATTCACGGGACAATTTATGGCTTACACTTCCGCATCCGGAGAAAAAACCAAGGATTTTCGCAACATATTCATGCCCTTTTCAACACTTAAAGCTGTCCGAACTCCGGTCAGCGAAAGCCCCAATTCAACGAGCGTAATCGCAACTGCGGGCTGCATCCCCACCACAACTGTTTCAGCATCTAAAATTCGCGACATGGTAGCGATATTGTTGAGAATGCGACCGATAAAAGAATCTACGATTTCCAGGGAAGAGATTTCTATTAAAACACCTTTGACGCCTGTTTTGACGATGCGGTTAGTCAGGTCATCTTGCAGCGTCATGGCTAAGCGATCGTGCATATCCACTTGGATTGTTACTAGCAAAAATTCTCCCATTTGCAGGATCGGAATCCGTTCCATAAATTTATCTCTCTTGGAGCTTTGAATAAAATAAACTTTATGCCAGAACACAATATAGCGGTTCTCGATTAAGCAAGCTACACGGCCGAGCAATTACCAATTACCAATTCCCTGTTTGCCCCATGCCCCATGCCCCATGCCCTATGCCCACCCTTCGACTTCGCGAGCGGGCAAGATGCCCAATTCCCCATTCCCCAATTTTATCTTTCCTCTTTAAGATTTTTTATAGTTAAACCTTGGCGCTGCAAAGCGACTTTAAAAGCATCTGCTAAAGTCGCTTTTGTCAGAATATCTTGCAAGTCAACTCCCAAATGAACTATGGTTTGAGCGATTTGCGGGCGAATGCCGCTGATGATGCACTCAGTACCCATCAACCGGGCGGCGGCTACAGTTTTCAATAAATGTTGAGCGACTAAAGTGTCAACAGTCGGCACGCCTGTAATGTCTAAAATCGCAAATTCTGAGCCGGTTTCCATGATTTCCTGCAACAGAGTTTCCATGACTATTTGAGTGCGGGCGCTGTCAAGAGTTCCAATCATTGGTAAAGCGAGAATACCTTGCCAAAGTTTGACTACGGGTGTTGACAATTCGAGCATTTCTTGCTGCTGGCGTTCGATGACTTCTTCGCGAGCTTTGAGAAAGATTTCTGTCACCCAAAGACCGAGCTGGTCTAATAAGCTGGTGGACAGCCAAAGTTGTTCGACGAGTGCGTCGCGGTTTTGTGTCAATTCGCGACAAAGCCGATCGAACAATGGCTTTTTGAAGCATAAAATAAAACTCGCGATCTCTGAGGGGGTAAAGCCCCTCAGAACGCGCGATCGCGAAACTTCTGCCAGCAACAGCCGCATATTCTCCCATTCGGGCGTCTGGATGTCGCTAAAGTTGCCGTGCTGCACTGCTATTTGCAGCAATTGCAGGAACTCTTGACACTCCGATCGCAATTCTTTGGCTCTCATCAAGTCGTCCCGCCGCAGCCCGGTGTTTTGCAGTTCTTTGAGCCAGTCTGCTAGTAGCTCTGCTTTGTTTGTTTCGAGGATTGCCGCGATCGTGTTATTGCTTGTGAGTTCCATTAAAATTATCTCCTGCTTAGCAATTGGGATGAAGTTGTACGAGCGATCGCACCAAGCGTATTTTTTGATGGGGCAACTTCTGAGTTTAGCTCACTGTTTGCTGTTTGGGATCGAGGGTTAAGTACCTAACTGCAAAATGCGTTTGACGATCGCACTGGTAGAACTCGGAACTTCTATTTCGATCAAGGAAATCTTGCCACCTCCGGCGATAACCGCCGGTGCTTCCGGCAGAGTTTCCCGTTGATAGTCGCCTCCTTTAACGTATATATCAGGCTTCAGGATGCCGATCAGTTTAGTTGCTGTAATCTCGGAAAAAATCACTACAGCGTCTACTGCTTTGAGGGCGGCTAAAACTTCCGCTCGCTGGGCTTCCGGTACGATCGGGCGGGGCGGGAATCCCGGCTGCTGCGGTTTGATAGCTTGCACGCTAACGTCGCTATTCAAGCCCACCACGAGCGATCGCCCCAAACTTTTTGCCGCCTGCAAATAGCGGACGTGACCCGCGTGCAGGAGATCGAAGCACCCGTTAGTAAACACGATCGGACGCCAATTATCCGGATCGGATGCGATCGATCTTTCAAGTTCTCTCAACGTGTAAACACCAGAAATCATTGCAGTCATTACCAGCAAATTTGAACAGCGATGAATCATCCTACCAAAAAATGTGAGGACTTGCACCTTTGCCCTTGAACAATCAATCGCTCGATCGGCCACTAATTAGTAGTTAGCAATTAGTAATTGGTAATTAGTAATTGGTCACTCTACGCCAAGAAGGAACAAGCAAAAATGCGGGAGCATCAAGCGTGCAAGCTTTTGTAGTGCTGTCGGGAACTCGCACGGGCTTATATATGTAGCGAGAGCGAGCTCATGCTCGCACTCAAACAAAAATGCTTTTTACTCTCTCGTGAGATGATCCCAAGAATGCCCTTTGGCTTCGCGATCGGGCAAACAGAAGGAAAAACGACAAAACAGCTAATGTTGAATCTGTGACCCGCCAAAAAACGGATACTTATGAACGACACTCGTCGCCAGCAGCCCAAAATTTTAGACTCCTGTTCCTGCTCCGAGATTCAACGCGACAGTAAATCTAAAATCTCCAATGCCCCAATCTCAAATCGACTGACTTCCGTGCAGTGCTGTTGGTAATAAAAGGTGAAAAACGTTGGGAAACAATTATTTATTCCAGCTCTCTGTGAGATCAATTACTATAAGACAGGGGATTTTGTGCCACGGCATCTGGCAGGCCGGAGATGTCGGGGGTGAAACCACCTAAACGTTACCCTCCTGTGTCTATTTCTGACACTGCCGCGCGAGCGAAACCTAGTTACAAGCTAGAACTCAAGCGTGCAGAACTCATCTGTACCCAGCATTCGTCAGACTATAGAAGAGGCTAGCAGTTGCTTGCTGCCGTTTCTGGGCGCTATCTTGACAAAGCTCCACAGCCTCCGGCGGGAGCGCACAGCCTCCTGTGTGTGCCAAACTCTGCATACCAACCAGTGCAGCAACTTGGCCCAACTACGGCGCCAGCGCAGCCTGTGAAAACCCAGGGGAAATTCTAGGCAAGTACCCGATCGAGCTATTTTGGTGGAAAATAACGTGAAGTACCCAACCAGCCTCGCCTCTTGTTGGGGCTTCCAAACCGATCGAATCGGGGACGGTTTGATTCGTCTGCGGAGTTTCCCCTCTCAGCAGCCGTTTTCACATTCAAGACTCCTGTTTCCACCAAGCAAGGGACTGAACCTCTGGAATGGCGTGATGCAGGCCGCCCGATGGCCCCCAAGCGAAGCAACCAGCGAGTCCGGGAAACTCATACCCGTTCCCCAAAAAAATGAAACTGTAGGCGAGCTTCCAAACCCTTATGGAATCAGTGATTCCCATCGAAAATCGAACATCGAACATCGAAAATGGTATCAGCTTTCCCACCAGTTAACTCATTAAACAAAATTTCGTTGAATCTAACGCTGTAGAATTATCTAACAGGAATTATGAAAGCAACTAACAGCCGTCAATTTTCTTCAGTAGCTGCTCGAACTCTCAAAGTAGTCGGGATTATCTTGATTCTCTCTGCTTTGCTTGACTGCATTGTTCTGTCACTGCCGGGAGAAATCTCCGACATGAGCAATCGAGGCTGGCAGCTTGCCGCAGCAACTCAGATAGTTGACCGGGGGATTATTCCTTTGATGGGTATCGCCCTGCTGATGACGGGCTTTTGGGTGGACAGCAGCAGTGGAGTCTCTATTGAGCGGCGCAATGTTTGGGTTGATTTGCGATTCTGGGCGCTGTTGATTTCCAGCTTGTTAGGGCTAATTTACCTGTTGCTGGTTCCCGTCCACCTCAACAATACTCGTTTGGAACTTAAGGATGCTCTGGCTCAAGTCGATAAAGAAGCGGGACAAGCGGAAGTTCAACTTGAGGCGCAAATTAAAAGCGAGCAGTTTAAAGCTCAGGTAGAACAGCTCAAAAGCCAGCGCCGCAGCCAGATAGGCGCCCTGCTGCAAGACGACGGGAAGCTGCAACAAGCACTCAAGAGTCCAGATGTTCCCAAGGAATTGAAAGCTGTGCTTCAGGAGTCGAAAAATGACTCGAAAGCCCTGGACAAGTTCCTGGAACAGCAAGCCCAAGAACTGCCAAATCAAGCTCGCAACGAGATTCGCACCCGCAAGCAACAAAAAGAGAAAGAGTTGAGAACTCGATCGAGAAATTCGAGTTTGCAGACCGGAATCAACAGTTTGTTGTTAGCGATCGGCTACATTACAGTTGGTTGGACTGGACTCAGAAGTATCGGAATTCTGCGGTTCGGCCACCGCAAAAATTGACCCACCCAACAACGGATACAAGCCCGCGACAATCGTCCTACAGAGATCGAAATTTTAGACCCAAGTTCAAGCTCCGGTGATTCATCTGCCCTTGTAAATCTAAAATCGAAAAATGGAAAATCTAAAATCGACTGACCGACGCCATCGCTCTAAGCGTGCAAGTCGAGACATCCCTGAGAAATAAATACTTGATTGGCCTGATAGTTTGCCCTTACTGAAAGCTGGGAATGTTCTCAATTTATATTCTGACTTACAACGAAGAGATTGATATCGCCGCTTGCATTGAATCGGCACTGCTTTGTGACGATATCATTGTAGTTGATTCTTTCAGCAGCGATCGCACCCTTGAGATTGTGCAGAACTATCCCGTGCAAACAGTGCAGCACCGCTTTGAAACTCACGGACGCCAGCGGACTTGGATGCTCCAAGAAGTAGAATGCAAGTACGAATGGGTTTACATCCTCGAAGCTGACGAGCGGATGACGCCTGCACTGTTTGCTGAATGCTTAAAGGCGATCGCAAGTCAAGAATATATCGGCTATTACGTAGCCGAAAAAGTAATATTTATGGAGCGCTGGATTCGTCGCAGCACTCAATATCCCCGCTATCAAATGCGCCTGTTTCGCAAAGACCGAGTGTGGTTTACTGACTACGGTCACACTGAACGGGAAGTCTGCAACGGCCCGACTCACTTTTTGAAGGAAACCTACCCTCACTATACTTGCAGCAAAGGTCTTTCTCGCTGGATAGAAAAGCACAACCGCTACTCGACTGACGAGGCGGCTGAAACTCTCCGCCAATTAGCAGCCGGTCAAGTAAATTGGTGGGATTTATTGTTTGGCGCGTCGGAGGTAGAAAGGCGGCGCGCTTTGAAAGACTTTTCTTTGCGTTTGCCTTTGCGGCCTGTGGTGCGCTTTTTCTATATGTATATTTTACTCGGCGGATTTCTTGACGGTCAAGCTGGATTGGCTTGGTGCACGCTACAAGCTTTTTATGAATATTTAATTTTACTAAAAGTTTGGGAAATGAAGCATATGCCGCTGCCAAATTTAGACGCCGTGGAGGAACAGTCTATTTCGGAAGTTGTAACAGTTGAGCCGTCTAAAGTTTCTTATAATCTTGGCGCTTCCGATACTCGTAATTGAAAATTGGGCATGGGGCATGGGGCATGGGGCATGGGGCATGGGGCATCTTGCCCGCTCGCGAAGTCGAAGGGTGGGCATAGGGCATAGGGCATAGGGCATAAGGGATTGGGGATTGGGGATTGGGGATTGGGGATTGGGGATTGGGGATTGGGGATTGGGGATTGGGGATTGGACACCGATTGAGTTGCTAGGGTGCTATAAAAGCCAGCCCTGTCTGGCGTGGTGAATTTGAACCAAATAAAAAGTAGAAAACCGCTATTTCACGTGCCCATTTTTCTCTTTTTCAAACAAGAAAAATTGCTATATGGAGTTACAAAAATAACCCGGTTGCTTAAAGAAACCGGGTTGCTGAATACCTTGAAAGTTTGAGGTTTAATCAAGTTTTGATTTTTAACTCAAAACTGTCACAACTTAAAACTCTTGAGATTTTGCTGCTGTTTTTGCGCGATCGATCTTGAAAATCAACACACCCAAAGGCGGCAAACACAAATCGATCGAATAAGCACTGTTGTGGAACCACCACTCATCAGTCCACTTGCCTCCCAAATTCCCCATATTGCTGCCACCGTACTCCCGCGCGTCGCTGTTAAACAACTCCGTATAGAAACCCGGTTCCGGCACTCCGACGCGATAGTGAGAGTGCGGCTGTGGCGTAAAATTGCACACCGTCACCACAAACTCCTCGCCATCCTTCGAGCGGCGCACAAAGGCCACCACGCTGTGCCGGTTGTCGCTGCAATCAATCCACTCAAACCCATCCTCAGCAAAATCTTGACTGTAAAGTGCCGTTTCGCTGCGGTACAAATGGTTCAAATCCTTGAAAAATAGCTTCAACTTTTGGTGTGGCTCAAATTGCAGCAAATCCCACTCCAAATCGCCCCAAACGTTCCATTCTTGCCACTGGCCGAACTCCATCCCCATAAAAATGGTTTTCTTGCCGGGATGAGCAAACATAAAAGTAAACAAACAGCGCACGTTTGCAAACTTTTGCCATTCGTCCCCTGGCATTTTGCCGATGATGTGGGCTTTGCCGTGGACGACTTCATCGTGGGACAACGCCAGCATGAAATTCTCGCTGTGGTTGTACCACATACTGAAAGTGATGTTGTTTTGGTGGAACTGGCGGAACCACGGGTCCATGTGGTAGTAGTCGAGCATATCGTGCATCCAACCCATGTTCCACTTGAGGTTGAAGCCCAAACCGCCTACATAGGTTGGCCAAGATACCATCGGCCAAGAGGTAGATTCTTCGGCGATCGACAATGCGCCTGGGAAATAGCTAAAAATGACGTGATTTGTCTGACGCAGAAAATCTGCCGCCTCGATATTTTCGCGGCCCCCGTACTGGTTGGTCAGCCATTCTCCGGGTTCGCGACAGTAATCTAAGTACAGCATCGAGGCTACGGCATCTACGCGAATCCCGTCGATGTGATACTTGTCAAACCAGAACAGGGCATTTGAAACTAGGAAATTCCGCACTTCGTTGCGGCCGTAGTTAAATACTAGGGTTCCCCACTCTTTGTGTTCGCCCTTGCGGGGATCGGCGTGTTCGTACAAGTGAGTTCCGTCAAAGAAGGCTAAACCGTGGCCGTCTTTGGGGAAATGTCCCGGCACCCAGTCTACCAGTACGCCTATGCCGCTGGCGTGGCACTGGTCAACAAAATACATGAAATCTTCGGGTGTCCCGTAGCGGGATGTTGGGGCGAAATAGCCTGTTACTTGATAACCCCAGGAACCGTCGAAGGGATGTTCGGCGATCGGCAACATTTCGATGTGAGTGAATCCCAAATCTTTGACGTAGGGAATCAGCCGATCGGCCAATTCGCGATAAGTCAAAAACCGCGCGCCCGGATTCAGTTCGGAAACTGCCACTGCTGGTTCTATTTCGCCGTTTGGCAGTACGGCAGGTTCGCTACTAGCTGCGTGCAGCCAAGAACCGATGTGGCATTCGTAAACCGAAACCGGCTGCGTTAGTTGGTCTGTGTGCCGCCGCTGTTCGATCCAAGCGCTGTCGTGCCAAGTGTAGGTATCTAAATCGGTGACAATTGAGGCTGTTTTGGGCCGTACCTCTTGCTGGAAACCGTAGGGATCGGACTTTTCGTAGGGATGTCCGTCTTGGTTTTTCACTTCGTATTTGTAGTGAGTTCCGTAGGATAGTCCCGGAATAAATAATTCCCAGATCCCGTTTTGCGATTTCCGCATTTGATGTTTGCGGCCGTCCCAATAGTTAAAATCGCCTAATACTGATACGTTGCGGGCATTCGGAGCCCAAACTGCAAAATATACTCCTGTAATGCCGTCTACTTCGGTGAAGTGGGCCCCTAGTTTTTCGTAAATCCGGTGGTGGTTGCCTTCTGAGAATAGGTGAAGGTCAAATTCTGTGAGTTTGGGCGATCGAAAGGCGTAGGGGTCGTAGATAAAGCGTTCGTGTTCCCCTTCTTTGACCCGCAGTTGATAGTTTGCTAGTTCTGGGGTGTCGATCGTACATTCAAAAAAGTGAGGGTGATGCTCTGATTTCATCGGGTATTCGGCCCTCGCCTCGGGCAAAACTACCGATACTTGATCCGCATTCGGCAGATAAGCTCGGACGGCCCAGACTTTTTTGCCATTTTCTTCGATCGCGTGGGGGCCTAGCACTTCAAAGGGATCGTGGTGCTGATTCCAAACAATCCGGTCAATCTGTTCAAAGGGGACGGTCGCGGGCATAAAACTACCTACCTGAATCTTTTAACTAAATGGCTTTCAAAACCTAGAGCGGCGCTGCACTTTACATTTGGATACATTTTTGATTGCTCATCCTACCACGGCGGCAGCGCGCCCTTGCCGACACAGCAGCCAATCTTATTGCCTTGCTGGCGGTCAAGCTGTGATTTTACTGCTAACGCCTAACATCTAAGTATAGAAATATTAAAACAAATTGAAAAATTTATATTTTTCCCAAAATATCCTTGACTTTTTATAAACTATGTGATATAACCACTCTCATCTCTTTCAGAGAATGAGATTCCCAGAATCACTTCTGAGAGTTTTCTGCTTCATGGCAACCGCCATCAGACGTATAGCCGAGTCTCAGATAGATGAGGTACAAGTTGAGATTTTCCATTTTCCATTTTTCGATTTGAGATTGGGGGATTGGAGGATTTTGTAATTTTGTAATTTTGTAATTGTTAATTAATTGGTGAATACCTCATCTTTCCGAGAACCGCTATATGTCGATCGGGTCTTACGTTCGCTCCACAGACTTTAACCGCAAGAGAAAGTGGCAAGAATACTATTAGCTGCATTTACCGGAAAAAATGGGGTAGGATCCCCGTCATAAGCTTGACGGCTTTAATTCTTTATCAAGCGTCCTGACGGTTTGTAAAAGTATGCTATGATAGAGTAGGAGAACAAAGCAAGTGTTAAACCTGACCTACGAATTTAAACTCAAGCCAACAGCAAAACAAATAGCCATATTTGAAGATTGGCTAGAGCAATGCCGTCGCGTATATAACTACGCATTGGCCCAGCGCAAGCATTGGTTTGGGTCTCGTAGCTGTCAAATCAACGCTTGCTCTATCCGTTCCGAGTTCATCATTCTCGGCACGAGACAAAGCGACCAACCTATGCCAGTCAGTGCAATACTCTAACTATCTACAGAAAGACTAGCACTGCATTAAAACAAGTACAATCGCAGGTTTTGCAGCAGACACTGAAAAGACTGGAAAAAGCTTTTGTCAGTATGTGGGATCTCTCGCCACGGCTTCCCCCGCTTTAAAAAAGTAGGGAATATGCGCTCTTTTGTTTTTCCGCAGTTGGGAGCTAACCCAGTTCAAAATCAAGCAGTTAAGCTTCCTAAGATCGGTTTAGTCAAGTTCCATCAATCACGTCCTATCCCCGATGGTGCAACGGTCAAACAAGCAAGGATAGTTCGCAGAACCAGCGGTTGGTATGTGATGTTGACCTGGCAATGGGATGTGTCAGTCCCTAGCGCAATGCCTCGCGGTGAAGCGTTAGGTATTGATGTCGGTATAACTAATTTTATTACAACTTATAACGGGCTTTTAGTCAAGCGCCAGCGGTTTTTTCTTGACGCACAACGCAAGCGAAAACATTGCTGCAACAGCGTGTTAGTCGGAAAAAGCTCGGCTCAAATAATTGGAAAAAAGCTCCTAGAAAAGTTGCAAAAGTACACGAATACATAGCTAATAGCCGGAAGGATTGGCACTGGAAATTAGCTCACCAAATCTGCGAAAATGCGGGCAGGATTTTTGTTGAAGACTTGAACTTGATTGGGTTGTCTAGGGCAATGTTAGGTAAACATTGTTTAGACGCGGGGTGGGGTCAATTATTCACAATTTTAGAACAAGCCTGCTTTAAGCACGGCGTATATTTCCAGAAAGTTAGCGCCCACAAAACAAGTCAGATTTGTCCTAACTGTGGCGTTGAAACAGGCAAGAAATATCTGTCAGAGCGCGTTCATTCATGCTCAAGCTGTGGCTATACAACAGATAGAGATGTAGCAGCAGCACGCTTTAGTCCTAATTAGAGGACTTGCAGCCGTAGGGCATACCGCCTGTGATGCAGGCGTGAGGGTAAATTCGTTGGAATCCCTGCGAACCAAGAATCCCCCAGCCTTGATAGCGGGGGAGTGTCAAAGAACCATTTGCACGAAACTTTCCTTGTTTCTTTAGATTCAGTTTGCTAGCGATCGCCCACTTGTCGGTACGATCGCCCACTTGTCGGTACGATCGCCCACTTGTCGGTACGATCGCCTGACTCTTTTAAGAGACAAGGGGCGGGATCGCCCAGATATCTGCTGAATAACCAGAATATTGATCGACCCGCCCCCACCCACCGACAAGATTTTGTTCGCATCAATTTAGCGGCGATGAATTAAGATCGTGTAGGGGTAAATTGACCGCAATATCGAGTCGGGGCGGGTTTACAAGCTCTCTCGCTCGATAGGAGACAAAGGTGAACCCGCCCCTACGGCAATTATGTCTCTTTAACGGCGCTTGCTACTTCTTGCTGGGCGGAATTTTCTCGATCGAAATCAGCGCCTCCATCACCGACTCCACAATCGGCGCCGCCACAATTCCCCCCGAACCACCCTTCGGCTCATCAATCACCGCCAGCACCACATACCGAGGATTCTCCACAGGCATAATCCCCACAAAGCTAGTAATAATCGCCGCCTTAGAATAACCCCCACCAGCATTAGCTTTTTGAGCCGTCCCCGTTTTCCCAGCAATCCGATACCCTGGAATTTGTGCAGCTTTCCCGGTACCACCATCAACCACAGTTTCCATCATTTCCAAAACCTGCTTAGTCGTTTCCGGCGAAAAAACTTGCTTCGGAACAGGCCTCGGCAGCTTCCAATAAGCTTGCCCTTCCCGATCGAAAAGTCCCCGCACAACATGAGGAGTTACCAACTTGCCACCGTTAGCCAAAGCCCCATTAAGCTGTACCAACTGCATCGGAGTAATCGAAAAACCCTGCCCAAAAGCCGTAGTAGCAGATTCCACCGGCGAATTAATAAATTGCTCTCGATTTTTGAGCTGACTGGTTACTTCAAAAGGTAAATCAGTTCCCGCAGTTTGTCCGAGTCCTAGTTTTTCTAAAGCTTGATAGTAAAGAGAAGATTTCATCGTTCTCATTATGTGCACCATCCCCACATTACTAGAATGTTTCAAAATCTCCGTAACAGTGGAAGGGCCGCGGGCGCCGGCTGATTGGTAATCGGAATTTTGAATAGTCCAGACATCGATATAAATCCGACCTTCGTCGTTAAACACACTGTTAGGTTTGACCGCACCGGCTTCCATGGCGATCGCCACATTAATCGGTTTAAAAGTCGAACCAGGCTCATAAACATCAGTTACAGCCCAATTTTTATAGCGCGACAAATCGAAATTAAAATATTGATTCGGGTCATAGGAAGGTTCCGCTACCACCGACAGCAACTCCCCGTTGCGGGCATCCATCACAATCACCGTGCCCCGCTTCGCCTCGTGTTTCTGCATTTTCTCCTTGAGAGCAATCCGGGCCGCCCGCTGCAAGCGACTGTCGATCGTCAATTGCAATTTCAAGTCATCAAGCTGCACAAAACCCGCCGTCAGTCGATCGGGAAGCCAATGCCCGTCGATCGACTTGCTAAATTGAATCGACGGCATCGAGCGTTCCAGCAAATTCTGCTGACTGTACTCTACCCCAGCCTGTCCCTTGCGTTCCCCATCCACATAACCCAGAATATCCGCCGCCAACTCCTGCTGCGGGTAAAAACGCTGCTGCTGCCGCACCAACTCCAGCCCATCCACCGGACTATCTTTAATTTGCATCCGCCCCACGCGATCGGCAACCTCTTGAGCCAGAGAATCCGCAATGGTAATGCCGCTTTCGGCGAGATTAAACCTTCGCAGCAGTTCAGTTTCCGCCGTATTGCCCGGGCCCACATCGATCGGCAGCATCGGAGCCAATTTAGCGGCAATATCGGCCTTGGAGTGCTTGAATAACTTCGGGTGAGCGTAGAGGGTGTACACCTGTCGGTCGATCGCCAAAACATTCCCTGTGCGGTCAACTATCGGGCGTCTGGGCACAAACGGCTTAGTTTTGAGAGTTTGCTGTTCAAGAGCCTGTTTGCGCAGCGCCGGAGCGCGCGTTACCTGCAAATAGAACAAATTCACAGCCAGCCCCAGCCCCCCCAGCATCAACACCGCCCACACAGCCCACAAGCGGAACTTGCTGCGTTTTAAACGCTCCAGCGGTGGCCCTGACCAAGGTGGAGCCGTCTGTTGTGGCGATCGACCATTCGTGCCAGAAACTCTCGGTTTAGCTTGTTTGCCCCACCAAGTGCGATCGCCCGACGGTTTTGGGCGTTTAAAATTCGGCGATCTGTAGCGGTCAAAACGGGGGTCATAACTCATAGCATTCAAAATCCACCGACAAGTGATACCATTTGAGATTTGAGATTTGAGATTTGAGATTTGAGATTTGGGAATTGAAGAATTGGGAATGATTGATAAATATGGGATTTAGATTGCGTGCTTACTGTTGCATTCTTTTTTTGAACTGGTATTAATGATTATTTTAAAATTTTAACCGACGGTTGGGATGCGGAAATCGATCGGCACTTGCACAAAAATCAAACCGGAAGCAAGACCCTCGGACACTTTCCCAAGAGGGCCCTCTCCGCGTTGACATTGCCCAAAAACGGGTACCAGCCCCCGACAGACAATCGTTGTGGATCTCCCAAAATTTGAGCTTGACAGACTCGAATCCCTCGCGCGATAGCGTACTCGCTTCGCGCGTGGATGCTATTTCGCGCGTGAGAGATGGATTCCATCCGTCTGCAATCCGACTCTTCGTCGCTCTCGGCAAACAGACGGATGGACTCGCTGCCGAACAAATCTTCGCCCTTGTCTTGTCTTTGCCTTCGTGTTATCATAGGTCTGCCTGTGGCGATAAATAACAGTGTGTTAAAAGCAGTCAAAGTCAGAATCTATCCCAGCGAGGAACAGCAAAGCCATCTAGCGCAAGCTTTTGGCTGTGTCCGTTGGGTATGGAATCAGTCGTTGGCTACCATGTCCCAAACCTACAAAGAGACTGGGAAAGGGATCTCTGCTTTCACGATGAAGAAACAGCTCCCGATCTGGAAGACTGAGTTTGAATGGCTCAAAGAGTGTTATTCTCAATGCCTTCAGTCTTCGGTCTTGAATCTATCTCAAGCGTTTATTAACTTCTTTGATGGTCGAACTGCATACCCAATATTCAAGAAACGCCACGGCAAGCAATCGATTCAATTCCCACAAAACGTTAAAATTTTGGGTGCTGAGGAGATTAAATTCCCTGGTAATCTGGGAATAGTCAAAGCTAAAATTCATCGTAAATTGGTTGGTCATGTAAAAACTGTTACGGTGTCTAAGATGCCTGACGGTAGTTATTATGCCTCGCTATTGATGGACGATGGTATTGATAAGCCAGCTACCAACAAAGAGGGCAAAGCTATTGGGATTGACCTTGGGCTACTTGACTTTGCTGTCAACTCTGACGGCTCGAAGTACCAGAATCCTCGACATCTCAAGCAGCACGAACGCAACTTGAAGCGCAAACAGAGGAAGCTATCTCGCAAGAAAGATCAGACGACCAATAAGCGACGTAAGGCTAAATTGGCTGTTGCTAAAGTCCACGCCAGAATCGCTAGAGTCCGCGAAGATTTCCGGCATAAACTATCCCGTAAGATAGTCGATGAGAACCAAATCATTGTCGTAGAAAATCTGGCAGTCAAAAACATGGTAAAGAATCATAATCTTGCCTGATCCCTCAGTGATGCTGGCTGGGGATTTTTTGGCACTATGCTCATGTACAAGGCAGAAGCGTTCGGAAAAGTATACCTAGAAGTCGGTCGATTTTTCCCGTCGTCGCACCTCTGCTCTGAAACTTTACTGTCGTTGCCCAAAATGGATCGGTCTGTCCGCGAATTTAACTGTCCACACTGTGGGAAACGGCACGACCGAGACATAAATGCGGCTATCAACATAAAAAATGAAGGCTTACGGATATTGGCGTTGGGAAAGGGCGTTACTGCCCTTGGAGGCAATGTAAGACCTTCATCGGTATGGGCAAAAATCCACTGTCGCCGAGGCTGTGGCCCAAGAAGAGGGAAGCCCCCAGCATATCGGTACTCCGATTGCTGGCGGGTAGTTCACACTTAAGGTTCAAGCCTCCAGATTCATCTGTGGAGTCAATTATTCAATTCTTCAATTCTTCAATCGATCGACTGACATTGCCTCAATAGCCCAGTGGCGTCGCCACACCCGATCGATTCTTGAGAGCAGGTTCTTCTGAGTTTGGTGCCACCACAACGGGCGATCGACGTTCCTGAACCGGCTGCAAGAAAATCGTGTCCGCAGGCTTCTGCTGAGCCAAGCCGGTTTCTGGATTTTCAGCTTCTTTAGCAAGTTGATGTTTCAAGACTTCGCTGGCCGCACTCAACTGCTGTTCCCCCCGGCGCAGAGTTTCCAGCTTTTGATACTCTTGACTCCAGCGCTGCTCGCCGTAAACAGTCAAGCCGTAGAGAGTCAGAGCACCGCCCAACAGCAGTACCACTGCCGCTGAGGAGGCGCGCTCCACCCTCAGTAGCGATCGCAGCCACATCGGCTGCCACTGGCGATCGGGCATCACTTTCAGCACTGATGCTGGCGCGCCAGGCCCAGGCTGTTCGTCGGCTGCCAAGTAGTTGGGCAATACCGGCCCAGTATGAGCCCGTCTAGCTCTGGCAATAGAAGTAACTTTGCTTTTGGTAGGGTGAGCAGCGGGCTGGCGGGGCGCTCGCGATCGGCGATGAGCATCTGGGGATCTGATAGCAGCGGTCATAGAGTTCACCAATACGTAAAGTGGGGCAGATAGCAGCTTGATAGAGGCTAGGAGTTTTTTCGGTTGCCGATCGCCTCGGCGTGCCAATCACCGGAGCGATCGGTTATCCTTACCAAAGATACCTCACAAACCAACCAACCCATCCTACCACTGGTCACATTGACTTCAGGATTTGCCAAAAAAAAGGAAATTTTTGCCAGTTCGTCAGAATCAATGTGAAATTTATTAATAAATGCAGTATTGTAATCAACGAGCGAATCGTTGATCTATTCGTGCCAGCATTGTTTCTCAAGTACACTATTCCCTTCCTTGCGATGGGTTTTGAATGTTAAGGAGTGTTTATGAACAAGGGTTTAATTCGTTTGACTTTGGTAATGGGCATTGCAGCAGCCCTGGGCGCTTGCGGCGGTGAGGGCGGCGGCGGTGGCCCGAGCCCCACTCCAGGTGGCGGCACTACTCCTCCTCCTGTTTCAGCTCCAGCACCGAAGGAAACTCCAAAGGCTACTCCTGGCGACAAGCCTGCGGGAGACAAGCCTGCGGGAGACAAGCCTGCGGGAGACAAGCCTGCTTCTCCTAAAAAGCCCTAACTAGGGAATCGCGGAGTACAACCCCCAACGGGCCTAGCCTCCGGGTGAAAAATGGTTCGCTCTTCGCATTTTTTCATCTCATCGGTCTAGGCCTCAAGTTGGGTGTTATTTATTGTCAGATGCTTTTACTACAGTTCAGCACCTCCCCTTACTGCCGCAAAGTCCGCTTAGCGCTGGGTTACAAGGGCATCCCCTTTCAAGTGGAAAATTTGACTCCGGGCCTGCACGTTTTGAAACTCAAGCCTCTCACGGGGGGTTTGAGGACAGTGCCGGTACTGCTGCCTCAACTTGAAGGTCAACCAGGGGCGATCGCAGACTCGACGCAAATTTTGCACTCGATCGAGTCTCGCTTTCCTTCGCCGCCGCTGTTGCCGGCAGACGAGAGTTTGCAAGGAGAGGCTTGGATGATCGAAGACTGGCTCGATGAAAGCATCGGCATTGCCACTCGATTTGTTTACTACGAGTTTCGCGCCGGTGCGGGCAAGGAAATCGACCCGTCTGTTTTGAGTCAGTTAGTGATTCAATTGGCGCGTCGTCAGTTCGGCATTAACCGGGCTTCGGCAAAACTCGCCGAGTTGCGCCTGAGTGCTGCTTTAGGCTTGTTGCACCGTCGCTGGCAAGATGGTTCCTATTTGGTAGGCGACTCCTTGAGCGTGGCAGATCTTGCTGCTGCCGCGCTGCTGAGTCCTTTAGCTTTGATTCCTCAATACCGCATTGACTATCCTTGGCTGTTTGAGCGCATTGCCCAAATTCACGCACTTTGCGGCGAAACCCTGCCTCCGGGATTTTAAAGTTTACCCCTAAAGGCGATCGCAATCGGGCTCGATGTCAGTAGCAGTATCTGCCGTTTTTAGCTGTCGGTTGTCTGGTGGAGGTGCGCTTATGTCCTAAGAGAGTGGAGATGATGACGCAGCGTTCGCTCTTGTTTAGGTTGGGATGAGATAGTGTTAGGGTTCCTTTGGCTCTGATACTGGTTAGCGTGCAGTCGTGGTCGTTTCGAGATACTGGGCAACCTCGATAGTTGAACATGACTCGCCTGATTTTTCCGTTTTCTGTTTGAGCGTTGTTTTCATTTACTTCAAGCACTGTTGTTTCATTTGTATCTATTTTAATTTGCGGTTCTAGGTTTTTCCATTGACTCGCTGGTAATTCGGCTGGGGTAATGTCGGCTGGGTGGACTGCTACTTGTACGTTTTCTCCTACTTCTTTGAAGCTGGCTTGCCATGAAATTTTGTCGCGTTTGGCGTTGCTGCGGGCAAGTTCCATTGCCCAATAAGCCCGATCGAGCGATACCTTTAAACGGTGGTTGTTGATGAACATTAGCCAAGAGGGGGTGGCGATCGCACAAAATATCCCGATGATTAAAATAATTATCAATGTCTCAACCATTGTAAAACCACCGGCAGGTGTAGCGGCTCTGCCTTTGAGCATTTTATTGATTAACATTTTGATGCACTCCTTGATATTGAGCTTGAAATGAAAAATTGCTAGGAGGAACTATTTTTGATGTGTCGATCTTAACTTTGAAGTTGGTGAGTGTGTAGAGCGGGATTTACTGAAAATTTATACCTATTGAAAAAAGCTGCGCGCCCCGATACGGCAGTGACGTTTCCCTACAGACATCGCTTTGAATGTATATTTTCTGACAAAAATGCAGTCATGACACGACAGTGCCGTTTCCTACAGACATCGCGTTTGATGTATATTTTGTGACAATAATGCAGTCAGAACACGGGAGTGCCGTTTCCCTACACAGATCCCCGATCGGATAAATCGCCTCATTGATTCGATCGCCCGCTGCGGATAAATCGCCTAAAAACCTTTGTATCTCTCGTTGATCGCCTAGGTAAGATCCCCCTCGCATCCCCCGATCGAAGGGGACTTCGATCGCTTCGGGTCCCCCCCTTATTAAGGGGGGTTAGGGGGGATCTGGCCTATGAGATCAGAGTCGATCGCCCGATCGCTAAATTTGCGATCGCACCCAAGATCGAAAGGCTTTCATGGTGACGTTTCGGCCGGCTGTTTTGCTTTGTTCGATATACTGAGGGATGAGATGGGCGATCGGGAAGTTGGGAAATTGGAGACTGCGATCGGACTGTATGTATTTTCCATCTTGCAAGACACTGATTTGCAGGCTGCGGCCGTTGTAGCGCCACAATTCGGGAACTCCCAATGCTTCGTAGTTGTTGAGCTGTGTGCGCGATGTGATGTCGATTTCGATGGCTAAATCTGGAGGTGGATCTGTGGCTAAGTCGATGCGGTTTTTGCCTCGAACTGCTGCTTCGTTTTGGATATAGAAACAATTATCTGCTTCTAATCCTTGAGCCATATTTGCATTTTTTAATGTGGTTGAACCCAAAGACCAAAAATCTATATTTAGTTCTTCGAGTAGTGCTTCTACCAAGTTACCAATCAGGACTTTGCCAATTTCGTGTTCCATGCAGGGAACCATTATTTCTAAAGTTCCGTTGCTGTATGAAAGTCGGGATGAGCGGTTTTCTCCCAATTCTGCTAATATGGTTTCATACATCTGCCAGGTTATGTCTTTTAGCTGTAATTGATTTCCTGGCTGGACTGTGATTTGTTTGAGTTCTAGCTGCATAGTTTGAGTGTTTTAAGGGGATTTGAAATATCAAATAATTTATGTAATGCCATTTTGCGATCGGATTAAATACAGGATACGTCGCCGTGCCTTTCGTCGTGTTAATTTAAGCGCTAAAACCTTTGTATCCCTCGTTTATAGCCGAGACCAGATCCCCCTAAATCCCCCTTAAGAAGGGGGACTTTGATAAGAATCCTGTCCCCCCTAAATCCCTCGATCGAAGGGGGACTTTGATAAGAATCCTGTCCCCCCCTTAAGAAGGGGGGCTAGGGGGGATCTGGCCTCGGGTATAAACGAGAGATACAAAGGGCTTGATCCTGATTGTTGACACGATGAAAGCCATTGCCGTGAGGAGTGCGGGGAGCTTTTAATAATTTCTATAAGATTGAGGATTCTAGCAATACTTTTTTAAATTGGTATTAATATATTTTAGCAAGTCAGAACTTATGCGGAATCGCTGTTAGAGATTACAAAATATCTAGGGGACTACTGGACAACCCTCTTTTGTATTCGTATCGTATTTTCCCTCAGCAGTTCGCATCCCTCCTAGGAGGGTTTCCACAATTACGCACTGTTTTGTGTCGCCACCAACAGTAGAAACTGTTACCACCAAAGGTAATGTTGGACTGCTTGAATCGACTACACCGTTATAATTAAAAATAAGTGATGTAGCAGTCGTGCACGCACTATTAGGAGGACAGCTAGCAACAGAAAGAGGTTCAAGCTGTCCTTTTTTGATTTCGCCTCCAGCGTCGAAAGTCACTGTTTGTAGGGGAGGGAGAGGAGTCGCGGGTGGTGGATCTGTTTTAAGCTCAATTGTAGCTTTTGGTGGGTCAGATGAGTCAAATGTAACTATGATATCGCGCTTGCTTCGCTTGGCTTCGCTTTGTGCTGTACGCAAGGTTTGGAGAACTCGATCGTTCACAGTGCGGACTCTTTGTCTGTTGATGAATCCCAGCCAGCCCGGAGCGGCGACCGCACTTAGTATACCTAATACCAACACTGTCGCCACCACTTCTAGAAGAGAGAACCCCTCATCGCCCTTTCTGGATGCAGTCTTGTTGAAATTAGGGCTGGCTTTGGCGGCCGACTTATGCAAAAGTTTTAATAATATTCGTGGGGTTTTCATTGTAGTCTCCTGTTTTTATCCAACACTTGCGCAATTAGTAAATCATTCTCAAATACAAGTTAGTTTCCTCGCGCCCCCAAACCTTGTACTTGAACACTTGCTGTTGGGAAAAATGCCGAATTGTTGGGGTTATAATTAGCATCGGTTTGAAGGCGACGGAGGCTATTTCCTCTGATAGTAACTCTGGCTAAATTTCTGCGTGTATCTACACAAGCGTAGAAGCTATTTACAGTATCCGGGGCGGGTACTCTTAGCGTTGCTTCGGGAATTTCTGTTGGCGTAACCCCTATTGTAACGCTAGGATTTCCAAGAGCTTTCTGGCATTCTGCTTTGTCAATTTGTTTTTGTTCTGGGCTGTGGTCGATGTAATTAACCAATACCTGAGGGTTTTTTGCCCCTGACTTATCGGTAAATCCCGCTGGATTTGTCACATTAACTGTTGGATTGTTGAGGTTAAAACTTTTATCTGGGTCAGTTTCACTATTAAAACCTGGATCTGTTTGCTGAGCATCTGTTGTGTTCGTAGGACCGTAAGGCTGCCCGGTTGCGGTGTCTGTCAGTCGATCGATTCCATCTCTAATTTCATAGCGGGCTATACGGGTAGGGCAATTCCCTCCAGACGGCTGACACCAAGTAGAGAGGGTATCTTTAATTTGGTAGTAAGCAACTAAAGAACGCACGTAGGTGTCGTTACATTGACGGGGGTTCATGTACTGATCGCAAGTCTTAGGTTTTGCAGCAACAGTCGAATTCCTAGGAAGAGAATTTTTGAGCGGCTGGCGCTTCCAGAATACCAGAACAGGAGTTCCTGAAGCGGTAGGTAGGAAACTGTTAATAGCAGTAATTCCAGCGTTATCGTAAATATAAATAGATTGACTCAAATCTTGGGCGATGAAGTCAACCGCCGCCTGAATGTCTTGCTCGGTGTTTGACTTGAGTTGTTCCTTCCTGTCGGTATTCAGCATATCGACTACAAAGGCGAGCATCGGGGTGATGATTAAAAATGCCATAATCGAGCCAACCAATAGCTCGACTAGAGTCATGCCCTTTTCTATTTGATCTGGCTCAGAGCGGTTTTTTTGGTGCTTAGTTTTGAGAAGCAACCTGAGTAAATTTTTCATTTTTACTTCTTCCTTTGCCGAGTGGTTGGGAGGTGTTTTAATCTAATAACACTCACTGTAATTATTGGCATACAGTCGTTCATGGTTTTTTGAGGCGATCGGAGATTGAGTTATACGAAGGAGTTCCAGTAGCGGGAATCTCTGTAGACATTTCTACTACTGGCATTGCCCGATTGCCCAAACCCGAACCCACAATTGATTGTTTGGTATCCTTGGGAGCTGTCAGCGCCGGAGCGCCCTGAGCAAAGGAATCAGCCCTGTAAACCCGGACTAAGAGCTGGTAGCCTTTTGATGTGGGATCGCCACCTGTAATAGATGTATCTTTATTCAGCCAAGCCCCCTGAACGTAAAAGCCTTTGTTGGTACTCGGGTCACAACCTCCTCCCATGTCAACGCAGTATGTGTCACCAACTGCCGGAGGTGGTGTACCTGCCAAGTCGTTTGCTGGTGCTGGTTTGGGGAACCCCGAGCCACCGGGTTTGATACTACCTGTTCTGAGAGCGTCAATGTAAGATTTCCCCGCCTGCGCGGCCAGTTCAGTCCGCCGCGCTTGGACGCGAGTTGCTACTGAGAAAGCCATCACCGGGGCGATCGCGATCATCAGCACCGAAACTACAATTATCGCCACCAACGACTCGATAATCGTGTAGCCACCATCTGGCGACTTGGATAAATTTTGCTGTTGTTGTTGTTTGTGCATAAATTAGACCTCCAGTAATTGCGCGACCGAAAGTTATTAATAGGGGAATGTCCCGCAGTTGTCCTTGGCGCTAATGGAAGTAGCTGCCTTGTTGTCTTTTGCGTTGACTGCGCATATCAAAGTTTTTACCCATCGATCGCTCCGAGGTACTTCCCGGAAAAATTCGGCAGGCTGAGTGATTGACGGAGGAGTAGTAAACTTTTGAGTAAACAAGTCTGGCGACTGAGATAGCAGACCCACGTCATAACCCCAGTTCCGGGTTGGCGGGTTGAAGAATGGAATCTGACGGTTGCCTGTCGCAATGTTGTAATTTCTTTGCTCAGCTATAGTCAGATTCGTTGGTGCAGGACTCAATTGATCGAACAGGCTGGTGATTGATCCTGCTGGAGAGTTATTAGGCAGAATTGGCTGATACGGTGCGGTACTAAAGGCGCTGCGGTTTAACTGAATGAAACTGCCTCGAATATTAGTAGTAAATTGCCCATTCGGTCCCCAGCTTTCCAAGAATCGGGGCAAGTTTTGCAAACCGCCATTAAAGTCTCCGCTGGTGGCGTTGAGGGTTCTTGAGGGAGTGTCGTTAGCTCCGATGATGAGATTGAAAGTTGTATTTGCAGCTTGCGGTATCCACCCTGTCTGTAGGACAGAAAGATTACCTTGTTGCTGGCCCGACTGTGCTGTACTCACGTTTAGGATCTGTAAGACTGGGAACAACAGCGGCTGCGAGCCGTTATATACCGTCGGTGCATAGGCAGGAGTCGGTGCGTTTGGTGGTAATGCTGCTGTTACAGTTGGTAGCCGTGTATTGCTGCCATCTCTAGTGTCGGCGGCGGTAGCGCTGGTGTTGACCAGATACGGTGTCGTGCTGCCATCGTAAGTCGCCCGCGTACCACTAGCTCCTGTCGCAAACCACAGAGAATTTCTGCCATTGGTAACAGCAGGGGGAGCAGCAGCAGCAGCAATAGCAGTGCCTCCAGTAATTCCAAAAGGCTGTGGCCCAGCTGCTGGACTTCTGTCAAAAGCCACGCGGCGAGGGAATCGCTGCAATGCCGCTACTGGCGGATCGACTGTCGATCCAGCTTGAAAAGTGCTTGTTGTAGTAGGCGCAGTGTAATTTGGGTTAGCAGTGACTGCCGTGGCTGCCGACACTGGCGCCGCCGCAAGTGGATCGACAACCCAGTCTGCATCCCCGCACTCAGAAACCGGTAGTTTTGTGCAAACTTCCATCAGATACTCCGGGAAAGGCCCGCGCCGCTGCACTGGGGTGACAAAGTTGTTGAAGTACGAACTCCATGGGAGGCCGCCTGATGTCGGTAGCGGGGGAGCTGGTGGATTCACGTAGGTAGCGTCTGTAAGCGTTGCACCGGTAGCACCTGGGGTACCGACTAAATTGCCGTTGTTTGAAAACGCCCCGCTGGAAAGTCCGTTAGTCACAAAGTTGTTGTTGAAAAATCCTCTTTGTCGGCGGCGAAGTACGGCATCAGCACCTGCATTGTTTCTCAGGTCAAAATCTCCCTCGTTGCGGAACCCAAAGCGGTAATTGTCTGAAAGCAGCGTGACAGCATCTGCCAGCACAGTGGCCGGTCTCCAGTAGTCGCCTCCACAGGTGAGCAACCTGGGGTCGCCCGCGCGACAAGCAAAGTTGGGGTTTAGCTTCTTGTTGCGGGTATAAAAATTGCCCCAATCAGATGCCACGATTTCTTGAAACTCTTCAACTGGGTTAAAAGTCGCTGTCGCACCTGGAGTGAGAGGTGCAGTTTGCCCGTGTGGGTTAAATTGTCCTTTGATGTAAACCGGCAAGTTCGATACTAAGGTCAGCCCTTTTTCTCTGACTACATCTCCTATGCTAGTTACCGCTCGGGGGGTGTTTCCTGTGCCGCGAAATAGGAATTGACCGTTAATCAGCATAATGCCGTTCGGCTTGCGGGTGGGATCGAGCCTAGAGTCTGAGGGGCTGAGTCTTTTGTTTGTGGCTTCGTCAGCAGCACGATAACTGCGATCGGGCAGCGCATCGTCCCGGCTGGCATATACAATCCCACTGTTAGGCAACAGCCACTCAGCAGCAGTAGTATTTGGCCCTGTAAATGTTTGCCCGCGCAGGCTGGCGATATCTAACTGGGTGACGCGAATTTCTAGAGGTTGTCTTTCTTCTAGAGGTTGGTTGTAGTTGCCTGTTAATACTGCTGCTGGGGGGGCGGGTGCTTGGGGGTCGGCAGGCAGAGGACTGCTCAGGGTAAAAGCTTCGTTAACGGCGGTTCTTGCGTCGTCTCGATCGACTGCTTTGATTTCTCTGCCGTTTAAAAATGCTACTTCTTGAATTGCTCCAGGAGGAATCAGTGCGGGGTTAGGAGCGGCACCACTGAGAATTGCGATCGCGCAATTAGTCGAGTCGATCGCAGCTTTTTGTGCTAGCGTGCGATTTGCAGGGGCCACTTGCAGCGCCGTTCTTAACGGCCCATTGGCAAACCTACCGTCTGGAAATACCATGTTTGCCTGGGCCTCCAAAACAGCACTTCCACCGGTCAGCAAGCCTGTATTGGCGATCGGTCTAGAAACAGGGGGTTGCGCTGTTCCCGGGAATGTGTAGGCGATACCGTTGTTGGAGCCGATGAATGCTTGCTGCGCTCCTAGTCCCGTCATTTGTCTTGCCGGATCAGACGCCTGCCTTCCCTGTCCGCTGACATCGGGTAGGGGAAGAATATTTCTGGCTGTGGAAGCGTTACTGGGGTCGTAATAGCTGCTGACACAGGCAAATGGGGTTTGGTCTGGATTCGGATCTGTAGGATTGTTGAAGCCACTGTTGGCGTAGTGATACACTGCCGATGCCCGCATCTGTAAGTCGCCCTTGGCAAACTTGCGAGCAGTGGGGGCTAGAGCAATTCCCGGAAGTAGAGTATAAGGTTCTGCTGGGGGGAGAGTTGCACTGATATCCGCAGCACTAGACCAAGCTCCCTGCCAGGGAGTCCAGTTACCGGAGCCAGTGCCAGTACCATTGTTATAGACCTGAGAACCAGGCCCAAGCGGCGACATCGGCATGGTATCCGGCCAGACTACAGGGTACTGCTCTGTCACGGTAGTTGTTGCTGGGTCGTCGTAAGTCTGGTTGGCAGGGGGGGCAGCAACGGCAATTAGGGGGCCTTGCTTTTGACCGCCTGGATCTGTCCATCTGGGTGGTGGCAGGAAGGAGTTAGTGCGATCGTAGATCCCAGCACTGGTAATTACCCGAAGACCGCCAATGCCATCGAGGGGATTTCGCGGTATTTGAGCTGCTGCTCTTTCCCAAAAACTGTCTTGGAAGGCGGTGGTGGGCGCTTGTCCCCAACCGTTGCCGCGGTCTGTTCCTCCGATATCGGCGAGCTTGGTGAGTTGGGTCATGCGCTGGCGCGCTCCACCGTCAACATTTTGTGGTTCTTTTCCTAAAAACTTTTGCTTTTGATCGCTCCACCGTTGTGCTGGCAAGTTATTGCCTACCGCTATGCGATCGCCCAATCTCTCTTCGTTTGCATTAGATGGTAATGCCGATCCATCTGCGTGTGTTGTTTCTAGCTGATTTAGACGGAGGTTGAGTCCTGTCGAACCAGCAGCACTGCCTTGTTCAGCCGTTCCTGTTGTCGGAAGGCTCCAATCATTTCTCGGTCTTAGATTGTCTTTATTTCCTTGAATGTAAGAATTGTACGCCACGCCCGGAACTACTCCTCCGTCACTTCCGAGCGCTGCTTCTGCAAAAGGAACTTTCCGCAACCTTTCTTTAAAATAAGATTGCAGCGCATCGGGACGACTCAGAGGAGGATTTGAGCTGCCCGCAGGGGGGTTCGTCATTAGTTGAACTGACACAGGGTCGTTGACACCTTTTGGACTTGGATCTGCTAACAGTTGACCCTGCACCAGTGCGTTTAACCGCTGTGAGTAAGCATCGCTGTTGTAAAGTACCTGAAGGCTGTTTTCATTAACTGATTTATTCGTGGTGTCAATTGCCGGTGATGCTGTGTCGGGCTGGGCTGGATCTTTTTTTGTTTTGAAAAGATGTACTTCTACTGGATTTGCGGTCGTGCTATCTCCAGCCCACCCGTTGACCACGTTGCCGGCTACAGCAATTCTGCTATTTTCCGGATCGTAAAAACAAGAGTTCTTGCTGCTAACTTCAAATAGTCTGATACTTCGGGCAGCACTTAATCCCGATACTAATAAATTGCTATTTGTGAATACCCGCCCGTTCAGGTTTAGCGGAGGGCCCGGAGATATATCTAAGTCGTCTTCATATACAACCGCATTGTTGCTGAGGGGAATGCGGCTTTGGTCTTGCTGATATTCTAGTGCAGAGATGCTGGGAGTTCCCGTAAAGGCTTGATACTGGTTTGTAGGTAAGGCGTTTGCTGCTATATCTTCCTGTTCGATCGGTACGTTTACCGTATAGACAAAGAAACTTTTTTTAAGTTTGCCATCCAGTTTGTACCAGCCGGAATCTCCCACCAAACTAGCGATGGTATTGCCGGCATCCTCCGTCGCACAAGCGGGATCTAAAGCTCCCAAAGACATAGGTGGCGTTCTGGCATCCAGTGGCTGTCTCGCCCGAGAGAAAGTGCCAACATCCTGAGGAGTGCCAACAGATATGCGTGGAGGAGTTCTAAAAAATATGGAATATAGGGTAAAAGTGTCAAATTTACCGTCGTTGTTTGTATCGACGGGATATCTCCAAGCTGTATTGATCGCTTCACTTTCTCTTTGTCCAGTTGCGATCGTTTCCAGGGGTGGTTTTGTAGGATCGGCGCTCGCGACAGCATCCAGACTCGTACCATCGTTGACTGGATACTTAAGTATTAAACGCTCTTCATCCCCAAACACATACAAGTCTTGATTTGCAGCGGCGGGAACTGCCGACATGATCCGATACATTTCTGCATCTGTGGGAGTAGCCGTCGGCCTTTGCGGGTCTTCGTACAGCATGAACTGAATTTTTGCTTTTGCCCGATCGATCGCCGGAGTAGCCGCAGCCAGCACCTGCTGGTTGACGCGCACGTTGCGAGCCATATTCCCCCGATCGAACGATCGCAGAGTAATCGCCACTGTCAACAAAATCACTACCAGCAACACCATCGTCACCGTCGGCAGCACAAACCCCGCCACAGGCAGATTCGCCCTGCGGCCCATAGCCATCATGGCTTGCAGCATTGCTCTCATCAGCCGCTTCGCCCCGGATCTGGTAACACCAGCAATCCGCCGCAGCAGCGATACGATAACTTTGGATAATTTGCTTTTAAACATTGACGCCTTCCTGAATAATTTCAGAGATGGTATTGCAGGTAGTTACTGCTGGACAGTACGATCCCATTTTTATAGTTCCCAATTTCCACAACATCCATATCAGCCCTTGCAAAAATTCACAAAATGTGTAATTCCACTGAGAAATAAAATCGACAAACCCGCAATCAGGTCTGCTACCGATATATTTTCCCCGAAAGATTTGCCCCGCAAGGATTTGGGCTGGGGAACTCCACTCTAGTCTAGTTCGATCGAGATGTCAGTGCCCAGTGGCAAATAGAGGACACGGCGCCGTGCCCTTCTTCGTGTCAATTTAAGCTCAAAGGTAGTGCTGGTCTTCTGTCTGGCGATTAAGGCTAGATCCCCCCTAACCCCCCTTAAGAAGGGGGGGACAAGAAGCACTCAAAGTCCCCCTTCTTAAGGGGGATTTAGGGGGATCTGGCCTCGGCGGTAAACGAGAGATTACAAAGGGTTCCAGGCTGGTTGTTGACACGGCTTTGGGCAATGCCGTTTCCCTACCCAAAAACTGCTATAAAAGTGCGATCGAATTTTGGTTGTTGTGCGATCGCCCGTAGGGGAAGGGCACTGCCATGTCTACAACCCATCGGGCGATCGAATCGACGTTGTGCATCAATGTGCGATCGCCCTACGGGAAACGGCACTGCCGTGTCCTCCTCTAACCCTTGCATATAAACTTAAACTACAGTTGAAGTTTTCGCAGATTGCCACTAAAATTGAAAAGCCAACAAACAACATCAATTATAACAGTAACTAATTTTTAACATGGAGTTTAAAATCAAACATGAAGAGGACTTGAAAAAAGTTCCAACAATCGAAGAAGCTCTTAAAACATTTTCTGTCAGGTGGCCGAATATTAAAAGTAATTGCGATTCGAGTCCAGTATTTATATTTTCTGCTGGTTGGAGGTCAGGGTCAACTCTTTTGCAAAGGTTAGTGATGTCATCAGGTTCTATCATCGTATGGGCTGAACCCTACGGTCGTGCAGGATTAATCGACCATTTATCTAGCCCCCTCAAATCTATTACTGATAGCTATCCTGCTGCTGAATGGTTTATTGATGAAGTTTTAAGCGATCGAGCTCCACTGTCTGACTTGGCTGGTGAATGGATTGCCAACCTTTACCCAGACA
Organism: Microcoleus sp. Aus8_D2; assembly: GCF_036702665.1. Taxonomy (NCBI): domain Bacteria; kingdom Bacillati; phylum Cyanobacteriota; class Cyanophyceae; order Oscillatoriales; family Microcoleaceae; genus Microcoleus; species Microcoleus sp. Aus8_D2. The sequence continues at coordinate 60,763 of NZ_JAUBUN010000024.1, read as the reverse complement.
TAAAATACTTACTTGAATCCCATATTGCCTTCCTGCTAAATCATTTTGAAAACCCGGCAAAGGCAAGGGGGATTTTGCGATGGGGACTAAAAGAAGTCAGGTTGACTATCGATCACGCTATTTACTTAAAATGGCTGTTTCCTAATGCCAAATTCCTGTTTTTGTATAGAAATCCTTATAATGCTTATGCTTCTTTTCAGGGCTTTTACTGGTACAAAAAATGGCCAAATGAACCCGTCTACACCCCAGAGCAGTTTGGATTGCACTGGAAGAATTTACTTCAAGGATACATTGCAGACAGTCATAAAGTAAAGGGAATGCTAATAAAATATGAAGATTTATGCAATGAAGAATTTGATTTTCCTGAGTTACAAAATTATTTGGAACTCAAGCTGAATAAAACGACTATCGAAAAAGTCATATACAGTACAAAGCGTCAGGCAGCGCCAGAAGAATTGAGATTATTAAAGAGTGTGGTAAATCCTTTAGCTATGGAGCTTGGCTATGAGCTGGAGGAGTGACAAATCGCATAAAATCGGAGCATCTCAGCTTTATATTTGTAGTGCTGTCCCCGCTCGCTAGCTATAATAGTTAGGGCCAGATCCCCCCTTAGCTTGCCCCCTACTCCCCCTTAAAAAGGGGGGAACCGGAAATACTCTTGTCCCCCCCTTCTTAAGGGGGGCGCCGGGGGGATCGAATCTGGGCAAAAGTGCGATCGTCTGCCCACAAATATCAAGCAGCAGCCGTAGCATTTGCTTGCAGCGGCTCAATTTCCTCCGGCGCAGCGTAACGGCGCGGGTCCTTAAAACTGCCAGCAGCCAGCCAATTAGGATTTTGGGCCGCCTCGCAACCAATCACGTAAAGCGAAGATTCGTTAAAAGCAGCCCAGAGAGCATCACAAGCCTGTTTATCCATCCGTGAATCTGCGATCGGGCGATCGTGAATCACAGCAAACAAATCAAACTCATTTCGTTTGGGATTCCACTGATATTGCAAAGTAGGATCGTAACCCATTTGGATCAATTGTGCGATCGCGGGTAATAGTTAGGGCCAGATCCCCCCGGCGCCCCCCTTCAGAAGGGGGGAACCGGAAATACTCTTGTCCCCCCCTTCTGAAGGGGGATTAGGGGGGATCGAATCTGGGCAAAAGTGCGATCGAATATCCGTAGCAAAAGTGCGATCGCCCGCCCACAAATATCAAGCAGCAGCCGTAGCATTGGCTTGCAGAGGCTCAATTTCCTCCGGCGCAGCGTGACGGCGCGGGTCATTAAAGCCCCAAGCAAATAACCAATCGGGGTCAGCGTGTCCGCAGCCGATCGAATATATCTGACTTTGCCTAAAATGTTTAAAAAACTCCTGACACTTTTCGTCAGTCATTAGCGACTCATCTAGTGGCAAATCATGAATCAGAGCATACAAATCAAATTCATCTCGCTCTGGATTCCATTGATAGCGCAATTGGGGACTGTAACCAAGTTCGCTCAGCTTTGCCAAAGCCTCATCAGAGTTAGCGTAGCCGTCTAATCGAACGCGGTTGAGACAAACCACTACCTGAACGTGGCGGTACTTTGCGGGTGTTAATCGACATTCAGTCATGAGTTTTTCCCTCTTTTCTCATCACAAGTGTAATAGGCTCTCCCAGTTACGTTTGTATCTCTCACTTATAGCCTAGTCTCGATCCCCCCTAGCCCCCCTTCTTAAGGGGGGAACCGGAAACGCTCTTGTCTCCTCCTTCGGGGTATAGGGGGGATTTAGATGATTGTGGCGTCAGACAGCAGATCGGTACTGCTCTTGTCCCCCCCTTATTAAGGGGGGTATAGGGGGGATCGAGATGATTGTGGGCTCGGACAGCAGACAGGTACTACATAAGACATTAAATTGACACCAATGCTAAAAAAACCACAACCCCGCCGAGTTAATTGGACGATCGGGCGATCGCAACTCGACTGTAAGCTATATTTATCAACAGTTCGACGCCCAAACCGACACCAACCAAGCGCCAGATATCATCACCAACCCATGAAACAACCCTCCAAACCCCCCGATTTCATCATCATCGGCGTCCAAAAAGGCGGCACAACATCCCTGTACAACTACCTGATCCAACATCCCCAAATCGCCCCCGCCGCCCAAAAAGAAATCCATTATTTCGACCTCAACTTCGACAAAACCCCCGACTGGTATTATTCTCAATTTCCCCAAGTACAAAGCGGCGAACACCTGCTAACCGGAGAAGCCAGCCCCTACTATATTTTTCATCCCCGAGTCGCCCAGCGCATCCACGATTTATGTCCCAAAGTTAAAATAATCGCCCTGCTGAGAAACCCAGTAGATCGCGCAATTTCCCATTATCATTACTACATAAAAATTGGATACGAATCGCTGTCTCTCGAAAGTGCGATCGCCCACGAGTCAGAAAGACTCAAAGGCGAAATCGAAAAAATCCTAGCGAGTCCAAATTACTACAGTTACCAGCACCAACACCACACATATTTAAGCCGCGGCATTTACGCCGACCAACTTCCAGCGTGGATGCAGCTATTTCCCAAATCACAACTTTTAATCCTCAAAAGCGAAGATTTGTATATCAATCCTTGCGGCACATACAACAGTGTGTTAGAATTTCTAGACTTGCCGCCGCACCAACTAGAAATGTACGAAAAATACAATTCCAACCAATATCCCCCCGTGAGCGAGACAGTATACGAGCAATTGAGGGCATATTATCGATCGCCCAATCAGAGATTAGCTCAATTGTGCGATCGAGACTTCGGCTGGGACTGAAATCATAATTGTGTGATTGCGAGTTTTATTCTGTCATTGCGAGCTCTTAGCGAAGCAATCGCCAAAACCCGAGATTGCTTCGCGGACTCGCAATCACAATAAGTAATTTTTAACTGGTTCCCCGGCTGAGCCTGGGAACCTATATCTAGAGGCTCTGCCTCGCTCTTGAAAATCGAGGCAGAGCCTCGGGATGTGCGTTACCAGGCTCAGCGAAAGTAACGAGTAATTGCCGTAGGGACACGGCAATGCCGTTTCCCTACCTGTTGAAAAAAATGCTTGACATTCCTACCACTCTGTGCTAGCTTAGCGAATAGTATTGTATTTAATCAGTAAATCGCATCGCTTCACTTATGTTCACACCAAACAGCTATTTTTATTTTTGGCAAGGTCAAGTTCGCCCGGAGTGAATTTACAATTCACTGTGAACATCCGGGCGAACCGCAGCTTAACACCTGCGGTTTTGTTTTTTCTACTTCTTGTTCCAACCACCAATCATCGCAAGCGAAAACAGCAATGACATTATTCAGTAACTGGTACTACGGCTTTTATTTTTGGCCCTGCAGGAGTTCTGGGTAAATTGTCGTGCTGTCTTGTCGCGCCAACCCGGAACTCCTTAAAGGTTCCGGGTTTTTTGTTGTCAACCAATCACTCGATTTTCTAGGAGAATTCCGTCATGTTAGATGCCAAACTCGCAACCAAATCTCATCCCGAACACCAGACTATTGTCAAACTATCAGAAACTGTCTCTGTCGGCGGTACAGAATTGTTAATCGTAGGCGGGCCCTGTACCGTGGAAAGTTCCGAACAAATGGAGACAGTCGCCCGCAAACTCTCAGTCGCACCGGTGCAGGCTTTGCGGGGGGGAGTCTACAAACCGCGCACTTCTCCCTATGCTTTCCAAGGGATGGGAATTGAGGGGCTGGAAATTTTAGCCGATGTCAGCAGGCGTTACGGTTTGCCGGTGGTGACGGAGGTAATGTCGATCGCCCAAATCGAGCCGGTTGTCGCCTGTGCTGATATGCTGCAAGTAGGCAGTCGCAATATGCAAAATTTTGAGTTACTCAAGGCGATCGGTCAAGCCGGAAAACCAGTCTTACTAAAACGCGGTTTGTCAGCCACCATCGAAGAATTTGTGATGGCCGCCGAATACATTCTCAGCCACGGAAACCCGAATGTAGTTCTGTGCGAAAGAGGCATCCGCAGCTTCGACAATTACACTCGCAATGTCTTAGATTTAGGTACAGTCGTAGCGTTGAAACAGTTGACTCATTTGCCAGTAATTGTAGACCCTTCTCACGCCGCCGGCAAGCGAGAATTAGTCGCACCTCTAGCAAAAGCAGCGGTTGCTTGCGGTGCTGACGGGTTAATTGTTGAGTGTCACCCGCAACCGGAAAAATCGGTTTCTGACGCGCGGCAAGCTCTTTCTTTGCCGGATATGGTGGATTTAGTTGCAAGTTTGCGGCCTGTGGCGGCGGCCGTCGGGCGGTTCGTACTGAAGTCATTAGTCATTAGTCATTAGTCATTGGTTGTTGGTTGTTGGTTGTTGGTTGTTAGTCATTGGTTATTGGTTGTTGGTTGTTGATTGTTGGTCATTGGTCATTTTACCCGCTCGCGAAGTCGAAGGGTGGTCATTTTACCCGCTCGCGAAGTCGAAGGGTGGTCATTTTACCCGCTCGCGAAGTCGAAGGGTGGTCATTAGTCATTGGACATTGGACATTGGACTTGAGACCTCTTTCAATAAAATTGGGACGATGCTCGCGTGTCCATCCCACAAGAAAAAAAATTGTGGGATGGGCACGCGATCCCGTCCCAAAAACCGAAATTTGATTAAAATAAAAGCAGAATCAATCCTGTCATCTACAAGATCTCGCTTAATTATGGCACTCTTACTTCATGTTCCGTCGATCGTCTGTTCCGGCTGCGGAAACACTATTACCGAAGCAATTAAAACTGTTGAACCCGAAGCTAAGATTGATGTGGATTTAGCCGCCAAGACTGTGACTGTGGAAGCGAAAGCCTCGGAAGAGTCTATTAAACAAGCTGTGGTTGCTTCCGGTCACACTGTTCTCGAAGCCTAATATTAGGATAAGCCCTGGTTTGCAGTCAGGGCCCCTTTACAGATAATGGCTTGCATGAATCTTTGGTTGGGGAGGGCGAGTTTACAAATATTCTCGATGTGCATCATAGATATCGGTGAACTCGCCCCTACAGAAATTACCAATGACAACTGACAACTGACTACGGATGCATGAATCTTGGGTTGGGGAGGGCGAGTTTACAAATATTTTCGATGTGCATCATCAATATCGGTGAACTCGCCCCTACAGAAATTACCAATGACTAATGACTGCTGACTAATGACTAATGACTAATGCCCAATGCCCACCCTTCGACTTCGCTCTGGGTAAAATGCCCAATGACTAATGACTAATTAAGATTCTTCGTCTAAGTGCTCGGCGACTGCTCGGTAAAGTTCTAAAACGTGCCGATCGAGTAAACTATAAAAAACTTGTCTGCCAACTTTGCGGTAACTTACCAACCGTATCGCCCGCAACGCCCGCAATTGGTGCGATACCGCCGATTCGCTCATGTTCAAAACCGCCGCCAAATCGCACACGCACAGTTCTTGTGTTGCCAAAACAGACAGCAGCCGCAGCCGGTTCGCATCTCCCAAAAGACTGAAAAACTCTGCCATCCGCTGGGCTTTGGCGGTGTTGAGAACTTGTGTTTGGATGTCCCCGGCCCGCGAGGAGTCAACTACGTGCGATCGCCCGCACGTTGGTGTATCGTTTTCTTGGTCAAGCTGACTTATCGCTCCGTTAACAGCAGACTTCGGTGACATCTTTTCCCGGCTGATTTTAATTCTCATTTTCATATTAGCGCGATCGGCTCACCTTTTGTTACAAAACTTTTACATCTCCTTGACATACACCTGAATATATGTTCATATATTGTAATAGGAAACACACCCACCAGGAGAATGTAAAATGACCACTGTCACCCAAATGAAATGCGCCTGTCCTTCTTGTTTGTGCGTTGTCAGCCTGACTGAAGCCATCGAAAAAAGCGGCAAATCATACTGTTCGACTGCTTGCGCTGACGGCCACCCCAACGGTAGCGGCTGCGGGCACACCGGCTGCGAGTGCAGTAAATAGATATTCGGCTTCCCAAAAGGTTAAGGAACCCCTGTCAAAATCTATCTAAAGGGAGATGCGCTGTGTGCATCTCCCAATTCTTGTGTTTTTAGGTTAAATTAAGGTTAAAATAACGGTAATTAAAGGTTAAAATTGCCTTAATAGACTAAGAACACAGCGAAAAAGCACAATTGTTACCTGCGGAATACAATAAAAGCAAGTTAGGGTCGCGATAGTCAGTACAAATACTGCTATTAATAGCAGAGACAGAACCAAAAGTTTAATTAGGAGGGGGCAATGAAAGAGCGGGAAGATTTTTTACATCCTCGCAGTCGCTACTACGGTGATTTCACGCCTGAAAACTTGGCGTTTAATGCCAATTTGCAGGAATTTGCTCAGAAAATAACTTATATTTGCTCTCTGGAAACTGGGGGTAAAATTAGCGCTGAGAAAGCCTATAAAGATATTAAGGCGCTTTGGAAAAACTTAAAATCGTCTAAGAAGCAATTGGGAATTGGACAAAAACCCCCCAGTACCGATGACGGAAATTCGCCTTATTGAGAAAGTGCAATTAGGTTTGTAGTGAGGAATTTATTCCTCTGATTGATGCGGACTAAAGTCCTCACTACGAACCACATGGCTGCACTACCGAAAGGGTGTACAATTGCCTCTGATTGATGCGGACTAAAGTCCTCACTACGAACCACATGGCTGCACTACCGAAAGGGTGTACAATTGCCTCTG
>NZ_JAUBUN010000024.1:40121-54001 GCF_036702665.1 Microcoleus sp. Aus8_D2 | reverse complement strand
ATTGATGCGGACTAAAGTCCTCACTACGAACCAAATGGCTGCACTACCGAAAGGGTGTACAATTGCCGCCGAGGCCGGAGGTAATTGCACAAGTATTGGTTTTCAACATTCCTTCGTAGGTATCCGCACCGGTGCCGGAACCGCCTAACTCGTCACTGTAAAGTTCTTTGTCGGAAATTTTGACATTTGCTTCTCTCGCTACAGTCTGCATCAACTTCGGATTAGTTGTAGTTTCGACAAAAATTGTCGGCACTCCTGCTCCCTTAATTTCTGATGATAATTCGGCAATTCTTGCGGCTGTGGGCTGTTCCTCTGTTGTCACTCCCTGCAAAGCTCCAGCAATCTCTAAACCGTAAGCATCAGCATAGTAACTCAGGGCATCGTGAGTTGTGACTAATTTGCGTTTTTGAGCCGGAATTGTCGCAATTTGTGCTTGAATCCAAGTATCTATTTTTGCTAAATCATCTGTTAATTTGGCGGCATTTGTGGTATAGAGTTGAGCATTGGTTGGGGAAACTTTGCTCAATTGATCGCGAATTGTTTCTACCATGCGGATGCCATTTTTAGGATTGTGCCACACGTGAGGATCGGGATTTTTTGCGCCTGCTGTGTGGGTTTTATTTTGGGGTTTTTGTTCGCCTTCGTGTTTGTGTTCGCCCATTAGCGGTTTGGGAACGGCGAGTTCGTGTACGGCGATTTTTGGTGCGGGATTGCTGCTGGATTTAATTAATTTAATGATGCTGGGTTCGTGGTTGTAGCCGCCGTATAAAATCAAATTTGCTGTTTCAATGGCTTTGCGGTCTTCTGGCTTGGTCTGGTAGGCGTGGGGGTCTTCTCCGGGCTGGATCAGACAGGTGGTGTCGATCGACTTTTGGGCAATTTCCTTAGTAATATCGCAGATAACGCCCGTTGTGGCTACGACTTTAGGTAAGTTGGAACTCTTGATATCCGGCGCCGGCTTGCTGGTTTTGGAACCCGAAGCGCACCCAACCAGTCCGCAGGCGATCGCCAAAACCCCCACAGCGCACCACCTGCTGCTTTTTTCGGTCAAGTTTTTTAACATTTCACCTTTGGAACGATAATCGTTATTACTTTTAGAGTTATCCTATTGTAGTAGTCACGAACAAGAATCGTTCTCAAAATCTGGAATTATGTTAGAAGTGCAAGACTTGGCTGTGAATTATCGAGGAATTTCGGCCCTTAACAGCGTGAATTTTCAGTTAGATCCGGGACAGTTAACTGGTGTGTTCGGCCCCAACGGCGCGGGGAAAAGTACGATGGTGAAAGCGATGCTGGGCTTGATTCCGGCGTCTCGGGGTTTGGTAAAATATCAGGGGCGGTTGTTGAAGGAACAGTTGGGGCGGGTGGCTTACGTGCCGCAGCGATCGCAAATTGACTGGGATTATCCGATTACGGTGTGGAATGCGGTGATGATGGCGCGGACTGTCCAGACTGGTTGGTTTCGCACTTTCTCGAAGCAGTCGCAGGAATTGGTGAAAGCGGCTTTGTTGCGGGTGGGAATGTGGGATTTGCGCGATCGACAAATTGGCGAACTCTCCGGGGGACAGCAGCAGCGGATATTTTTAGCAAGATCGATCGCCCAACAAGCCGATTTATTCTTCTTCGACGAGCCCTTTAGTGCGATCGACAAAGCCACTGAAGAGATTATATTCGATATTTTTGCCGAACTAAAAGCCGAAAACAAAACCCTGCTCGTAATCAGCCACGATTTAGGCGACACTTTAAAAAAATACGATAATTTATTATTGCTCAACAAGCAGTTAATCGCCACTGGTTCCTGCCGGGAAGTCCTCACCGCCACCAATATTCAAAAAGCCTATGGATACGATTTAAGCTTAGTTGCAGCCTAAGCAAAATCCGGTTACTCTAATTCTAATATTCGTAGGGTGCGTCGCCTGGAAAATTTCCAACTAAATACATACAATCTCCAGGCGACGCACCTGACAAAATAATTTAGTAAATCCCAACTTTTTCGGAGCAAAAATTTGTCAAAATTGGAGCGGGTGCGTCGCCACGAGATTGTCGATTTTAGTTAAGGGATTTCTGCGGGCGACACACCCTACAGCAACGGTCAACGGTCAGCTATCAACTGTTCCTTCTACTATAAATGTTAAACATACTAATCGAGCCGCTTAAATTCGAGTTCATGCGAAATGCGATCGCCGTCGGCATTTTGCTAGGAATACTCTGCGCGGTAGTCGGATCATACTTAATCGTACAGCAAATGGGCATGATGGTAGACATGATTGCCCATTCAGTATTAGCAGGACTACCGGTGGCATTTTATTTAGGCTGGAACATTTCGCTCGGTGCATTTATCTCAGGAATCATCAGCGCGATAATTATGGCGTGGATTCAATCGCAATCGCGCCTTAAAATAGATGCAGTTATGGCATTAATTCTATCTACTTTTTTGGCAATTAGCGTCACCTTGATTAGCGTCTTGCGGACAACAAAATTAGACTTAGACGGATTTTTGTTCGGGAACATTTTGTCAGTTGCACCGTCAGACGTGCAGCAGACTTTTGTCATAACTTTGATTGTTTTGGTTGCAGTTAAACTATTTTACAAAGAACTGCTATTCTATACTTTCGACCCGCTAGCAGCGCAAGCATCCGGTTTACCTGTAAACTGGATTCATTTAGGAATGATTTCGGCAATTACGCTGACAATTGTAGCGAGTTTGCAAACTGTGGGGGCGCTGTTAGTAATTTCGCTGTTAGTCGGGCCGGGAATTACAGCGTATTTGTTGGTAAAAGAGTTACATTTAATGATGGGATTGGGTGCGACAATCGCGATTGCTGCTAGTGTGACGGGAATGTATCTTAGTTATTATTTTAATATGCCCTCTGGTGCGGCAATTGTCTTAGTTGTATTTGGCTTATTTTTAGTAGCTTTGCTGTTCAGTCCCAGTCAAGGAATTTTGACTAGAAAAAAAGGATAATCAATACCGAAAACTTCTTGTATAAATCTTGGACTTATAGGTTAACCGCAGATGTAAGGCAGATAAACACAGAGCAACGCAGATAATTTCAAGAGATGAAGAAAGCGAGGGCGGGTGGGTTTGTTACCGAGATTGTTTGCTGTCACAATCACGAGCTAAGCCCGCCCTGCAAATGCGTCTTTTACCAGAAAGAAGCTGTCAACTGTCAACGGTCAACTAAAGCTTACTTAGCTTGACAATAGGTTTCATAAACACCATCAAGCAGTAAATTGAGAGCAAAAGTTGCTTTTTCGGCAGCTAACAAGGCTTCTTGTTGTGCTTCTTCAGTTTCACAAACTTGTAACAAAGCTTCGCGGGTGGCTTGCGAGTGAAACTCGTCGGCTTTTTCGTGAACTTGAAAGAAGGACAAAGCAGCTTGTGAATCGATGCCGTAAAATTCCTTTAAACCAGCGATTTTGGTTGTGGAAACTTCGGGGATTTGTGCTTCGTAAGCGTAGAGGGCGGCTAAACCTTTGGCGGGAGATTCGCTGCGGGCTAAGTCTTTGAGAATGCGGACGGATTCGGTGGTTTTTTCTAAATGTTCGCGGGACAAAACTGCATTTCTATCTACACCTAAGCCTTCGGCGAAGCGCAGCCACAGTTCGGGGTGATTTGCGGCGCCTCTTTCTTCTTCTATGAGGTTTTCGAGGAGCATTTGACGAATTTTGATGTCGTCACAGGCGGCGTGGGTAGCGCTGACGTAGGTGGGGAAGTTGTGAACTTGCAGGTAGTATTCTTGTGCGTACTCTTGCAGCATGGCGATGTCGAGTTTGCCTTCGTTCCACATTTGGTAGAACGGGTGTTTCAGCAGGTGGTTTTGGTCGAGGATGCTGTTGAGTTGTTCGAGAAATTGCTGTTGAGTCATAATTGTCGATCGCCCTTAAGGATAGTACAGCCACTAAAATGTTATAGTATTCTGAGATTTTGTAAAGAGCAAGTTCAGTCCTAGACGCACTGCGATGCAAGAAACCCGGTTTTTAGGAGATTTTCCGCCTGAAACCTGTGTGCGATCGCGAAAAACCCGGTTTCTGGGTACCGCCGGATAAGTCGGTCACTTGCACTCAACCGCGCCCGAACCCCTTGTCGCGCGTAGATTGCGACCAAACCAGCAATTCGCCGCCACACCCGCCAGCCGCGAGAAACTCGCCTTCGGGATGCCATGCGAGACAGGAAAAACCAGCCTCTGCACCTTCGAGAATTTGCAGCAATTCTGCTGATTCGTACCACAAACAAACTTGACCGTCGGCGGCGGCGGAAGCTAATAAAAATGTGCTAGGTTGAAATGCGATCGCACTTACCACATTTTCATGCACCTCTAACGCCCAACCTTCCCAACCGACACTTTCATCAGCATCTCTTTCCCAAACAGAAATGCCTTGAGAACTAGAAGCAGCCAACAAAGGTGCACCCAAAGAATTAATTTTATCAGACCAAGCCAACTCTCGAACTTTCCCCGGAAAACCCTGCATTACCCAAGGTTCCAAATTACCCCATTCACTAACAATTAGGGTATTGTCCATATTGCCACAAGCTAAATATTGCCCTTGTGGCGACCAAGCAATTGCACCTGTTGCGGACGGTACCGATAAAATTTCCGGGTCTTCGTCCCAGTCTTCGCCACTCCAAACTTTAACACCTTTATAGCCGCTAACTGCCAGGTATTGAACAATTGGATGCCATGCTAAATCGAGGATAGATGACGAGTCAAAATTAAGCGTGACTTCGACAAGATTATCATCAGCATTCCAGACTTGAACACAGCGGCCCATGCTAAAAGCTAACTGATTGCAGTGGGGACTCCAAGCTAACTTATCAACCCAGACGCGGTGATTGTCCAAATTAGTGATTAATTCCCCAGAATCAACGCGCCAAATTCGCACTTTTCCGTCTTGTCCGCCCGCAGCTAAGAATTGACTATCGGAGGAAAAAGACAAACAATCTGCCGATTTCCCTGTAGCAGTTTGCAGCGGTTGTAAAGATAATTGATTAATTTCCCCTGTCGCCAGCATCACTTCGCCCGCAGCGGAACAAACTGCTAAATTTTTGCCATCCGGCGACCACGCAACAGCAGTTATGTAGTCAGACAACGTGGCTGCGGCGTGAAATTTTAGGACTTGTTCGCTACTTGTTAAACTAGGCACCGGCGGAAATCCTCTCGCAATTGAGTTTCGTTTAAGTTGCGGCCGATAAATACGAGTTCATTTTTCGGAGTTTCCGCGGCTTTCCAAACTCTATCCGGCCGGCCGTCGAATATCATGTGCACTCCTTGAAACACAAAGCGCTCGTTTTTTCCAGCTATGTTTAAAATGCCTTTTGTCCGAAAGATATTCGGGCCTTGAGTTCGCAACAATTCCTCAATCCAATCGCTAAATTTGTTGCCGTCGATAGCACCTGATTCGACTATTGCTACTGAGGTAACAGTTTCATCGTGTTCGTGTGCGTGTTCGCCCAAAAAGTCGGGTTCGATTTCTAAGGCGCGGTTCAAATCAAATGCTTTGACGCCTAACAAAGCAGCCATGTCTAATTCAGAGTTGCGGGTGCGGTGGATTTTTGCCATTGCATTCATGGCGCGAATTCGCTTTTCTAATTCTGCCAGTTCTTCCTCAGTCACTAAATCAGTTTTGTTGAGCAAAACTACATCTGCAAAGGCAATTTGTTCTTGGGCTTCGTCGGCGTCCCAGTGTTGCGAGATGTGTTTGGCATCGACTACGGTGACAACTGCGTCTAGCACCAATTTGTCCCGCATATCTTCGTCTACAAAGAATGTCTGAATTACGGGTGCGGGGTCGGCTAAACCTGTGGTTTCGATGACGAGATGGTCAAATTTTTCGCGCCGCTTCATTAAGTTGCCGATAATCCGAATTAAGTCGCCTCGGACTGTACAACAAATACAGCCGTTATTCATCTCGAAAATTTCTTCGTCGGCATCAATGATGAGTTGGTTGTCGATGCCTACTTCGCCGAATTCGTTGACGATGACTGCAACTTTTTTACCGTGTTCGTGGGTTAAAATGTGGTTGAGCAGCGTGGTTTTGCCTGCACCCAGGTAGCCTGTAAGAACGGTTACGGGAACTGATTCGATCGCTCCAGCAGTCACCATACTTGACCTCGTTTGTTTTACAATGATAACCATTATCGCTATCTTACATGATTCTGAGGCCAAGCGGCTAACTGCACTTGTAGGTTCGTAGTGAGGACTTTAGTCCGCATCCATAGAAGGACTAAAGTCCTCACTACGAACCTTGACAGATTGTAGGTTCGTAGTGAGGACTTTAGTCCGCATCCAGAGAAGAAGGACTAAAGTCCTCACTACGAACCTTTGTAGGTATGACCGATGACTCAAGAGAATTAACTGCCAATTATAGCTGCAATTCGATCGCGCTCCAACTCTCTACCAATAATCACCAGCTTGGTTTGACGGAGTTCCGAAGGTTGCCAAGGGCGATCGTAAAAACATTCTATACGATCGCCCACACCTTGCAACACCATCCGCATCGGTTTCTTGGGAACCGCCACAAACCCCTTAATCCGATAGATTTCTTCTTGTTGCATCAAGGATTGCAGCTTTTTCACCAAAGCTTCTGGTTCAAATTCGCGATCGGCAATAAAGAAAGTCGAGTTAATATCATCATCGTGCTCGTGTTCCTCTTCCGTGTCGTGGTGACTCGGGCGGGACTCCAAATCATCCTCAACCGCCGCATTAAATCCCAATAGCACATCGGGGTTAATTTCGCCAGCTTTGCAGGCAACAATTTTCACGCTCGGGCGCAACTCTTGCTGCAACCAGGTTTGAACTTTCTGGTGAGTTTCGGCATCTACGCGATCGACCTTCGTCAACAGTACCATATCGGCACAGGCCAACTGGTCTTCAAACAATTCCTCGATCGGAGTTTCGTGATCCAAACTCGAATCAGCCTCTCGCTGCGCCATCAAAGCATCGATATCGCCCACAAAAGTACCGCTAGCAATAGCTTCGCAATCAACAACCGCCACCACACCGTCAACAGTAGCGCCCGTGCGAATTTCCGGCCAGCGAAAAGCTTGAATCAAAGGCTTCGGAAGTGCGAGGCCCGAAGTCTCAATCAAGATACAATCAATTTGGTCTTTGCGCTTCAACAATTCCTGCATCGTCGGCAAGAATTCCTCTTGCACAGTGCAGCAAAGACAACCGTTAGTTAATTCTACAATATTGCTGGTGACAGTTTCTTCTTCATCGCAAACTTGGCAATCGCGCAGCAATTCTCCGTCAATCCCGATTTCGCCAAATTCGTTAACCAAAACAGCAATGCGGCGGCCTTGATTGTTTTGCAACAAATGGCGAATTAAGGTAGTTTTGCCGCTACCGAGAAAACCAGTGATAACTGTAACAGGGATTTTGTGCATTGAATTTTTGATCGGGTTGAGAATTATGGTCTAGATCCCCCCTAACTCCCCTTAAGAAGGGGGGACAAGAGGGTTCAAAGTCTGTTTTAAAAAGGAAGAAACTCGAAATACTCAAAGTCCCCCTTCTTAAGGGGGATTTAGGGGGATCTAGACTTTGAGTAAAAGCGAGAATTTATCGCCTCATCTTATCTCTAATTTCCCAGCGGTGGAATCTTAGCTAAAACACCTTTTTTCAGAGCTTGAGGACGATCGGACCAAGGCAACAAACCATCCGGTTTAGCATAGTATTGACCCGCACATTCCAGTACCGCCTCGACGCTTTTCGGCTCATTTGCAGGCAAATCACCAAACAAATAAGTATACTTTCCAGCAGCAGCAAAAGACACCGCACAAGAATGACTGCAAGCACTCATGCACTCAACTTCTCGAATATCAAATCGATCGCAAAACTCCCAATCTTTAGCAAGTTTCGATAAATCTTCCATGAATTGTTGACCGCCGCTTTTACCTTCCCGCTTGCCATCTTTCCAAACACTAGCGCAAGCAGTGCAAACTAAAAGACAGTGTTTTGTCCGTACAGCCGTGTTAGTTCCATTCATCATCCGTACCTCGCAGATGCGTTCAAAAGTGAGTTAGATATCGGCGGGCATTCTGACTTCAAAGGCGAAGGACTGAAGTCCTTACTACAAACCTCGTTACAGTTGCGGGACAGCGCCGGACTTGCACCGAACTTTCCCCGTTTCCTCTGGCGGCTGCTCCCCGCTAGAACCGATCGCGAATTCAAATCCTACCACACTTGCCGCCCTTTCTCAAAAAAGTTATGTTGGTAATGGCTATTTTTAATATGTAGCTACATAAATTAACTCGGTTCGTAGTAAGGACTTTAGTCCTCTGATATTTCTGCGGACTGAAGTCCTCACTACGAACCTTATGAGCACTTTTCCCGACTTTTCTACACACGGCTATCAAGTAACCCGCGAACTCGGCTACAACAGTTTGGGCGGCCGCGTCACCTATCTCGCCACAAAAATTAACACCACAAACTCCGTTGTCATCAAGCAATTTCAATTCGCTCAATTAGGTGCTAGCTGGGCCGAATACGATGCTTACGAACAAGAAATCAAAGTGCTCAAACAGCTCGCACACCCAGGAATCCCCCGCTATCTTGATGCTTTCGGGACTGACAGCGGATTTTGCATGGTGCAGGAATACAAAAATGCCGAAAGTGCGATCGATCGCACTTTTGCGCCGCCGGACATCAAACAAATTGCGATCGCCACTTTAGAAATCTTAGCTTACCTGCAATCCCAGAAACCGCCCGTAATCCACCGCGACATCAAACCGGAAAACTTGTTAATCGATGAAGAATTAAATGTTTACTTAGTAGACTTCGGTTTCGCACGCTTAGGAGGTGGAAACATCGCCGCCAGCAGCATTGTCAAAGGCACGATGGGATTCATGCCACCGGAACAAATGTTCAACCGAAAATTAACAAAAGCATCCGACCTTTACGGCTTGGGGATAACGCTGATTTGCTTGTTAACTGGTACGAAATCTGCGGATGTTGGTAATTTAATTGATGCTAATTATGGCATTCATTTTCGGCATTTAGTACCGCCGTTGCAGCAAGGTTGGATGAATTGGCTGGAAAGGATGGTAGCGCCGAGAATTCAAGATAGATATCAGTCGGCTGCTGATGCTTTAGCTGCACTAGAATCTTTGGATGTCAGCAGCTTGCCGAAAGTGAGGCTTGAGCGCGATAGGCTGGAATTCACCGCTACAGAATATGGAGAAAAAATAATAGAAACAATCGAAATTAGCAACCCAATTCCAGATATAATACTTGCGGGAAGATGGGAAGTGGCCGCGCATCCGAGCGATCCGCCACACACACCTTACGACCACCCTTGGATATCCTTTGAGCCACAGAAATTCGAGAGCAATAAGGTTGCTTGTAAAGTTATTGTTGATACCCAACAATTGTTAGCAAGTCAAACTTATGAGCGGCATATAATCTTGTATACTAATTCCGAACCAGACACTTATCAACTCAAAATTAAAGTCACAACAGCTCCCCTGCCCCTACCCGAACTAACTACTTTATTGTCTAAGGGCAGCCGAAATCTTTTTCTGTGCGGCTTTTTATTATGCGCCTTTCTCTTTAGTATGGGCGACGAATCTTACATGGCTTTCGGTATTATTGCGAGCTTAGTATATGGATTTGCTGTTGCTGAAGTCACAATTCTAGCAGAATCCAATGGCAAGAAAAAAACTTGGGTAGGAGGATTATTTGGCTCGCTAATAGGATTAATTTTCTATTTTTGGGCGTTTGGTATTGTATATAATTTCAACAAACCGAGCAATACAATCCTATCAATTGCTGCCTCGATCGTGATGGTAATTGGGCCGATATTCTTTATTTTAGCGGGAGCGGCACTTGGAAGTATGATGAATAGGGCTTTGGCTATGAGTCTGGCTATTATCGTGCAACTTGTCTTTTTTGTATTCTTTATTCTCGTGGGAATGTGGATCGCTGAGGGTTACTCTACAGGTTTTTTTAGTCTGCTAATTAATTTGTGTTGTATGATAGTTTATACGATTTTTCAGAATCCGGACGAGCAGACTACCCTCATAAGAATTGTTAACATTCAGGATAACACAAGAGATTTTCTGATGCTCGCATTTTGTACTAGCTTGGTAGTAGCATTTAAACTGTTTTTCAACGTTGTCGCTCAACGAGAATGGGTTGAACCAATGGAAATAGTAGCTGTAGGAGTAGCGACAATCGCCTCTTTAGCTGTTACTGGTATTCCATTACTTGAGATGGTTGTTTTTAAACCGAAGAGAATCCTTGCTAAATATCGCAAATCTGAACAAAGTTTAATTAAACCTTAAACAATTGCTCGCTGAGGTTCCAACTTTTTAAGGACTGAAGTCCTTACTACAAACCTTACAACTTACTTATGAATGATTTTCCTGATTTTTCTAACTACGGCTATCAAGTAACTCGCGAACTCGGACACAACCGCGCGGGCGGTAGAGTTACCTATCTCGCTACCGAAATTAATACTCAACGTTCCGTCGTTGTCAAACAATTTCAATTTGCCCAAACAGGCGCCCATTGGGCGGAATATCAAGCTTACGAAAAAGAAATTCAGATTTTGCGCGCACTCGATAACCCCAACATTCCCCGCTATTTAGATTCATTCCAAACTGCATCGGGTTTCTGCATGGTACAGGAATACAAAGATGCCAATTCCCTCGCAACTTCGCCGCAGCAAACACCCCAAAAAACTAAGCAAATTGCTATTTCTGTGTTAGAAATACTCAAATACCTGCAAAATCGGGTACCGCCAGTCATCCACCGAGATTTGAAGCCGGAAAATATCTTGGTGGACGATCGCCTAAATGTCAGCCTGGTCGATTTCGGATTTGCTAGAATCGGCGGGGGAGAAGTCGCCGCCAGCAGCGTTGTCAAAGGCACCTTGGGCTTTATGCCACCCGAACAAATGTTCAACCGCCAGCTAACCGTCGCATCGGATTTATACAGCCTCGGCGCGACGCTAATTTGCTTGCTAATCGGCATCAATTCTACCGAAGTTGGCAGCTTGATGGACGAGACAGGGCGGATTAATTTTAAACATCGCTTACCGCAGCTAACTCCAGAATTTCTTGACTGGCTGCAAAAAATGGTGGAACCAAATTTTAAACACCGCTATCCTTCGGCAGATGCAGCCCTCAATGCTTTGATTCCCCTCAAGGTACTTCGCCCGCCTGAAAAATCAAAACTTGCACTGATATCAGTCGGAGTGTTGACAGCAAGTGCTGCTATTTTACTCCCATTTATTTGGAAATCTCAGGAACCTCAACAAGTAGTTAAATCCCAACCAGAAACCAGCAAACCGAAGTTAAAACCTGTGACTCAAGTGATGTTAACTAGCGAACTAAAATCGGAAAAAATTATAGATTTTGTGTCTTTAAAAAAACCACATAAAGTCTATTTTGCTGTCAGTGTTACTAACTTTTCACCGGGAGAATATTACGTTACTTGTCGCGTATTTGACTCTCAAGGAAAATTGGCAGCCAAGGGTCTATCTCGTTTAAGAACAACGGCAGATAGACTAAATACTTGGTGCGGGTACAATTTTACAAAGGATGACAAGCCTGGGAATTGGAAGTTTGAATTTTATTTAGACAATCAAAGAATGACACAAAATAGTTTAAAGGTATTACCTTAAAATATTTGTACCGGGCGGGCAGTGAATTTCTGTGCCGTCAAAAGTTGGCTGAATCAGATTGATTGGCTCCACCTCCTTTTCCGGCTCGCTTTCGCAGATTGCCGAAATAGTTATTAGTTGATTGCTAACATCTTTTTTGAAAGCAAATACTGCTCCTATATATACTGCACCGTAGTCTTTTTCGCTAACGGAATCCATATGTTTAGAAAGTGCGATCGCGGTTTCAAATTGTGCTGGTTCGCGCTTATTCTCCAACGTTTGAACTGGGTTCATTAATAATGAGTGAATGTAGTAATTATAGTTATCTCTGCTGAGACCTTGTATACCCAACCCTTCCAGGGAATCACTAAATTTGTTATTTTTTGCATAGTAATCTTCCTGCGCTTTATTGATCGAAGCCATATCTGCTTGTAGTGCCGGAGATTTCGCACTACTTGAGATTTTAATAGTGTTGAGTTTGAAATTGTAAAAAGATGCTTGTATGCCAGCCATAAAACCGCTGTAAATTACAGTCCGTACCAGCAAACTGGATAGTGAAAGGCTGTATGTTTTACTTTTTTTATCTAGATTTGTTGACATTTTTTTAATCTGTCATAAGGTACATTTGCTAAGTTTGCAGGGTGTGCGCCGCACACCCTACAAACTACAAATTAAGCTGTTTCGTGCTGTTTGTGCCATGCGGGATGCCACAGCAATTCGGCAGTCGATCGCTTCTCGACCATTTCCTTGGTAATCGTACAGTGGGCCACATCCTTGCGAGAAGGCAATTCGTACATCACATCCAGCATTAACTCCTCCAAAATGCTGCGGAGAGCTCTGGCGCCGGTTTTGCGTCGGTAGGCCTCCTGGGCGATCGCCCGCAGCGCATCCGGGTCAAACTCCAACTCCACGCTGTCCATCTTCAACAGCTTCTGATACTGCTTCACCAGCGCATTCCGGGGCTCTGTCAAAATCTGCATCAACGCCGCCTCATCCAGCGGCGAAATCACCGTCACCACCGGAATTCGCCCGACAAACTCAGGAATTAAACCAAACTTGACTAAATCATCCGGCTGTACCTGCTGCAAAATATCAGCAGCCCGCTTGTCCTTCGCCGGCAAAGTCGAGTTGCTTTCGGTTTCTGTTGGCTGAATAAAGCCCAAGGATTTTTTACCCAAACGCTGTTCAACTATTTTTTCCAAACCGACAAAAGCACCCCCACAAATAAATAGAATTTTGCTAGTGTCAACTTGAATAAAATCTTGGTAAGGATGTTTGCGGCCGCCTTGCGGGGGCACGTTCACCACCGTTCCTTCCAACATTTTTAGTAACGCTTGCTGCACTCCTTCTCCCGATACATCTCTGGTAATCGAAGTGTTTTCGCTTTTGCGAGCAATCTTGTCAATTTCATCAATATAAATAATCCCGCGCTGTGCGGCTTCGACATCAAAATCTGACATTTGCAACAGCCGCAGCAAGATATTTTCTACATCGTCGCCGACATATCCAGCTTCTGTCAGCGTCGTCGCATCGGCTACCGCAAACGGGACTTCGAGCATTTGCGCCAAACTTTGCGCTAACAAGGTTTTGCCGCAACCTGTCGGCCCGACGAGCATGATGTTGGATTTTTGCAGTTCGACATCGCTGTCGGGGGCAGACTTGCCGCTGTCTTTGGCTTGGTCTACGCTCAAGCGCTTGTAATGGTTGTAAACTGCTACAGAAAGGACTTTTTTTGCTGAGTGCTGGCCGATGACGTGGTTGTCTAAATGCTGTTTAATTTCTGTAGGTTTGGGAATTTGGGCTAGGACAATTTTCGATTTGCTCGATCGACTCGCACGTTTCGTTCCTTGTCCCTGAGACTCTCGCACCTCTGACTGGGGAATCTGTTGACCAATTTGTGTTTTGCTGGAGTCAAAGAACTCCTCTTCTAAAATTTCATTGCACAGTTCCACGCATTCATCGCAAATGTAGACGCCGGGCCCAGCTATTAACTTGCGGACGTACTCCTGCGACTTGCCGCAAAAGGAGCATCTGAGATGGGAGTCATATTTGGACATATTTAGCCTCTTACTTTAAGGTTGCGGTTGCTTGTTTCGACTGGGAAGTTGCGGCGCGATCGATTCTCTGCCCTAGAAAGGCTTCCCCAGCGGACACCCAAGCCAGTCAGTCGATTTTAGACTTCGACTTCGCTCAGTCGAACGATTTTAGACTTCGACTTCGCTCAGTCGAACGATTTTAGACTTCGACTTCGCTCAGTCGAACGATTTTAGACTTCG
>NZ_JAUBUN010000024.1:0-40021 GCF_036702665.1 Microcoleus sp. Aus8_D2 | reverse complement strand
ACTTCGCTCAGTCGAACGATTTTAGATTTGAGATTTACTCCACGGATAAATTTTGGAGGTTGAACCTTCGTCTAAAACTTAGGGCTCTACACGAGTTAAGTCAGGGGCTTGTCTCGGTTTTTTGCCCGATCGAGCTTCGCGTTCTCTATTTCTAAGTTAACACTTTTGAGCCATGAGTCATTAGTCATGACTCATGCAACCAAATTTTGATTTTTTTATTTTCCCTGGAAGCAAAGCTGCACTGGCTTACCATTTTTTGTATTCCAAAAATTTTCCCGACATAATTATTTTCACTCGATCGCCTTTGGGGTCGGCTTCTTTCTCAACATCCAAAGTAAAGTCGATCGCGCTCATAATCCCGTCACCAAATTTTTCGTGGATCACTGCTTTGAGCGGCATCCCGTACACCTGCATAATTTCATAGAAGCGATAAATCAGCGGGTCAACTGGAACTGCTGCATCCAAAGAACCTTTTAACGGAGGTTCGCACAGCACCGCAGCCGTCTCGCTATCCAATCCCAAAGCCGAGACAATTTTTTCGGCTTCATCGACCGATGCAGTAGCTTGACGGTAAATAACCGCAGCAATCCAAACTTCGTCGCGACCCAAAACTTTTTCCAATTCGGCAAAACTAATTCCCTTAGCTTTTTTAGCAGCCAAAAGCTTTTCTGTAATTTCTGAAATGGCCATTAAATATTCTCCTACTCACTGCGGTGCAAGAATATGAAATATCTCTCACATTTGGGTGATTTTGTCAATAGTAATTTGAGAAAAAAAACCGAATTGATAATTCGGAACTTCAGCAAAAGCTGGTCTCGTCAACCCCACAACTCATACAATTTTAGATGGGAGATTAAAGACTTGAAGAATTGGCAATGACTGATGACTACCAGGGTTGAGAGCGGGTCTACAGTTGCATTCTTGTTTAAAACTGGTATCGCAACTGAGAAATCCCCAAATAACTCATAACTGCCCTGTGGCAATGATACAGTTGGCAGTAGATCTAGTGCAAGTTACACCAACAAAGACAAACGGCAGAAATTCGCTCGTGCCAGCCTCACCAGATCCCAAAAAGCGATACCAGCTCCCGACAGGAGTCGCCAGCCGCCCAAAATTTTAGCTCGAAGTTCCTGCTCCCACATTCAATGCTGCAAGTAAATCTCAAATCTCCAATGCCCCAATCTCAAATCGAAAAATGGAAAATCGACTGACGCTCCATCCTCGCTCCCCGAGCTTTGGCTCCTTTACCGCTCACAACCGACAACTGACAAAAGTATGGATATTCAGACCAAAGATTACACCATCGAGTACGATCGCGCTACCCAAACAGTTACCTGCTGCGGCTCGTTTCGGCTCAGCCAGATCGAAGAATACGCGCCGATCGTCGATCTGCTCAACGAAGTGGCGGACTCTGCGCCCAATACCATTACTCTAGACTTGCGAAAACTCGAATTTTTAAATAGTTCAGGAATTAACATTATATCAAAATTTGTCATCAAAGTGCGCCAGCAAAAAAATATTCAAATCGCCATACAAGGCTCAAAACAGATACCCTGGCAGGGAAAATCGCTGAAAAACTTGCAGCGGCTGATGCCTTCCTTGCACTTAGAATTGGAATAGTAAATTGCACAAGGTAAAGGTGTTCGCCTGTCCCGCCTCCGGGAACCAGGATGAGGGCACCTGAACTTAATGCGAATAAGTCATAGTTAAGTTAGCAGCAAACCGCAAAAACTTCTTTCTCAGACTAAAAATAACCAATTTTCAATTGCTATGCAGGAAGAACCATCGAGAGAACAGCTACTTTTGGACGTTCAGCGACTGAGTGCGGAACTTGAAAACTTGAAACGCGAAAAGTCCGATCTAGAAATCTTGCTGGAGACTACCACCCAACATTCGGATACGATGGAAGCTCACTTGCTCTCTAAAGCTGAGCTGGCAGTGCGCGAAAGCGAACAGCAGTTTCGGGCGATCGCCTCGGCAACTCCCGTTCCGGTATTGGTTTCTCGCCTCTCGGACGGCTTAATTTTGTATGCAAACGCTCAATTGGCTTCTCTGCTAAACATACCTCTAGAAGAATTGATCGGCTGCTGCACTCCAGACTTTTACCTCAACCCCGGCGATCGCCCGCTTGTACTCAATGCCCTCGCCCAAGAGGGATACCTCCAACACTACGAACTCCACTGCAAAAAGTCAGACGGAACGCCTTTCTGGGCAACGATCTCAGTTCAGTCGCTGCTGTTCAACGGTCAGCCGACGGCATTGTGCGCCTTGTACGACCTCACCCAGCGCAAGGAAGCAGAAAAAATTCTCCTAGAGAGCGAAAAGCGGCTGCGCCGTCAGAGTCTGGCTTTGTTGCAGCTAGGTAGGCAGAGGACTCTCAACAGCGGTGCGCTGACTGTGGGAATTCGCGAAATTACCGAGGCTGCCGCCCGCACTTTGGAGGTGGAAAAAGTCAGCGTCTGGCTTTACAACCACGACAAATTTGGCACTGGCTACCCGATCGATCCTCAGCTAAATTTTACCCACAGAGCGATCGCCCACAACCAAAAAGAATGTCTCGATCCAGAGGCGGCCCCCCAAAACGATAACGAGTCAGTCAATCATTCTCAATTTAAAATCCCCAACCTCAAATTAGTTTGTCTCGACTTGTACGATCGCACCTGCGAGCATCATTTGAGCCGCCAGTGCATATCAGCAAGCGATTTAAAATTTTCAATTTTAGATATACAAGACGACGCACCGGGCGAAAATCTAGCTGAAGACAATGGTTTAGAACCGGCGCCGCACACTCAAAACTCGATCGAAACAAATTTGTGCCACTTATCATCGATCGCCGAACATTCCGGTGTCCTGCCGCATAAGAACAAGCCAAACTCATCGATCTTAAATGTAGCAATTAGGCTCGGCGGCCAGATCGTCGGCATCCTCTCTCTAGAACATATCGGCGCGCCCCGCCAGTGGGCTTTGGAGGAACGCACCTTCGCCGATTCTTTAGCAAATTTAGTCGCGCTGGCGATCGAAGGATTTGAACGCCAGCGAGCTCAGGAAGCACTCTCCAAAGCCAAAGCGCAGCTAGAAATGACCGTCGATCAGCGCACCGCTCAAATCACCGCCACCAATCAACTGCTCCGCAGCGAAATTGCCGAGCGCAAAAGAGCCGAAATCGCCTTGCAAGAAGCCTTACACAAAGCAGAAGCAGCTTCCAGAGCTAAAAGCACTTTTTTAGCCAATATGAGCCACGAACTGCGGACGCCGCTCAACGCGATTATCGGTTACAGCGAAATGCTAGAAGAAGAAGCACTGGACTCCGGACTCGATGACTTCATCCCCGATACCCAAAAAATTCGTAACGCCGGCAAACACTTGCTGACTTTAATTAACGATATTCTCGACCTTTCTAAGATAGAAGCCGGTCGGATGGAGGTTTACTTAGAAGAATTTGACCTCGGCAATTTAATAGAAGAAGTTGTTGCAACTTTGCACCCTTTAGTTGAAAAAAATCACAATCAATTAGAAGTTTCTTGCTCTCCAAATTTGGGAGTAATGTATGCAGATTTAACTAAAGTCAGGCAAATTTTGTTTAATTTGCTCTCAAATGCCCTCAAGTTTACCGAAGGTGGAACGGTGCTGTTGGGCGCCACTCGCGAGCCAGCAGGCGATAGCGATTGGGTTTATTTGCAAGTATCTGATACGGGGATTGGAATGTCTGAACAACAGCAGCAGGGTTTGTTTCAACCTTTTATGCAAGGGGATGCTTCGACTACTCGCAAGTACGGAGGCACTGGTTTGGGATTGGCGATTAGCCGCTTGTTTTGCCAGATGATGGGTGGCGATATCACTCTTGAGAGTCAGTTAGGTGTTGGCTCTACTTTTACTGTTCAATTAAAGGTCAAAGTAGATATTAGTCAGTAGTCATTTGTCATTTGTCAGTTGTCATTGGTAATGGGAATTGGGCATGGGGCATGGGGCATGGGGCATGGGGCATTGGGCAAACAGGTAATCGGTAATCGGTAATCGGTAATCGGTAATCGATAATTGATAATTGATAATGAGTAATCGGTAATCGGTAATCGGTAATCGATAATGAGTAATCGATAATGAGTAATCGATAATGAGTAATCGATAATCGGTAATCGATAATGAGTAATCGGTAATGAGTAATCGATAATGAGTAATCGATAATGAGTAATCGGTCATTTAACTCGTTACCAGTAATGGCTTGGTAAAGAATAACGACTCTAAAAGCGAGATTTTTTAATTCCCAATTACCAATTACCAATTACCAATTCTCAATTCCCTGTTTGGCCTGCGCGGGCCAATTCCCCACTGCCCTGTTTGGCCGATGCCCTATGCCCCATGCCCCATGCCCTGCTTGGCCAATGCCCAATGACAACTGACTTGTTAATTGTGACACCGATCGCGATCGACCTCTGTTGCCGATCGCACTGTCGCATTTTTTCCCAGCCTAGAATACCTGCATTATCCCAAACTTGTGCCACAACCAGGATATAGCGCCTTGCGGCAGACAAGTCGCACATCAACCTGATTAAGGGGGGGTGGGGTATTGCTTGTAGAAAGGCAATTTGGTAAAAGTAATGCTATGGTCGCTAACCAGTAGAAGGCAAAAGTTAACAGGACATCAGGAATTACCAAAGGTCTCTGAAGGCAGAAACACAATTCTGCTTTTTGCCTTCAAACTGCTGCCTCTACTGCCGAGATAGCAGTTTGAAGCCTTCATCAGTGCAGAAGTTCTCAAAATCAAAGGAGTGCATCGAGATGATTAAACCTTGCAGTCAACCGCTAAAAATAAATCCTTTCACTTCTTATCGCGATCCCGCTACAGGCAAATGGACTGTAGTTCCCACAGTTCAGAATGTTTGCGAAACAGACTCTAGTTTGAAACCCAAAGCCGAAAGCGAAAACGAAAGTAAAGTAGAAACAAGTCTTTCTGCTGCGCCGGCTGTCTCGCTGCCGAAAAAACGCTTTTCCTTCTCCTTGCCTCCGCTTAAAAAGCTTGCTAAAAAATCGGCTGTCACTGTCAGTAGCTAGCCATCGCCGGGGCATAATCTAGCTTCCACGGTTGCGCCCGGGCGATCGCCAAACAAAAAAAACGAACTTATCCCTAGCATAAATTGCCAAAAAGCGATATACTGACAGCAAACTTTCTCCTCACAATATCCGTGAAGTATTTGCTCGATCGCTTCGTCCACTTTGTCTGGACAGACCGACCAATTCGCCAGCGGGGAACAGTCATCGTTGCTATCCCCGTGATTTGTCTGTTTGCTTCGCTGAGTGCAATTGCAGGACTCCGGGATACTTCCATACAAGTAAGAAGGCGAATAGATACTAATAAAGCAATACTTCAGGAAACCAACCGCCTGTTAACGGCGGTGGTGGATGCGGAAACAGGCATTCGGGGTTACGGGTTGACGAAGCGCCGCGAATTTCTCGAACCCTACTTAGAAGCAAAAAAGAGTTTGCCTCCGCTGCTGGCAAAACTTCAGGTTATGGTTCGAGGAAATCAACTGCAAGCTCTGGAATTTGAAGAAATAAAAAAAATCACCGAACAGCAAATAAATTTCTTGCAAAATAGTTTGAATAAGCTCGATAGTTCGGCAACAAAAGTGCAGTCTTCGGCAAGAGTTGAGTTGTTCGCTCAAGGCAAGTTGAAGATGGATAAGCAGCGCGACAAAATTGATGCGTTTGCTGATGCCAGCGAAGCCTACCAGAAAGCTCAAGAGCAAAAAATACGGGAGTTGAGAGATTTAACTAATTTCGTGCAAGTTGCTGGTTTGGTGGTAGGCTGTTTGGGGGGAGCGGCTGCCTGGTATTTATTTAATAGTTTAGAGCAGGAATTGAGGAAGCGGCAAGCAGGCTTGGAAGAAAGTAAAACTCGCATTCAAGCTGTGGTAGATAATGCGGCAGACGGCATTATTACTTTGGACGAATCGGGAAATATTGAGTCTTTTAATGCGGCAGCAGAACGGATTTTTGGCGAAAAAGCCGATCGCACAATTGGCTCGAACCTGCGCCGGCTGATAGCTCAACCGCAGCCGGACAGCAGTGCGGGGGATTATGCGATCGAATATTTTATGTTAAATCCCGATGCTAAGCTGAAGACTTACCAGCAAGAAACAGTGGGAGTCCGCAGCGACGGAACAAAGTTTCCGATGGAGCTTTCCATCAGCGAAATGCGTCTGGCAAATCAACGCTTGTTAATTGCAATTTGCCGCGATGCGGGAGGAAGGAAACAAGCTGAAGAAACTCTCCGCAAGCAAGCGCAAATGCTGGATTTGGCGAACGATACGATCGCGGTACTCGACTTGAACGGGGTGATTTATTATTGGAATTTGGGGGCTAAGTGGCTCTACGGGTGGCGGAAGTCGGAAGCAATCGGAAAAAATATTCACGAGCTTTTGCGCACAGAATGGACGCAGCCTTTCGAGGAAATTCACAAAGTATTTTTCGAGCGGGGATATTGGCAAGGCGAACTGGTGCGCACCAAGCAAGACGGCACAAAAATCACGGTGGCGAGTCGGTGGACTTTGCAGCGCGACGAGGAAGATAAACCGCTGGCTATTTTGGAAATCAGCAACGATATTAGCGATCGCAAACGCTCAGAAATTGCTTTAGCCGAAAGCGCGCAGCGGTTTCGCGATACTTTTGAACAAGCAGCAGTCGGCATGGCTCAAGCCAGTGTGGATGGCAAGTTGCTGTTAGTCAATCAAAAACTTTGCGAAATTGTCGGCTACAGCCGTCAAGAATTGATGGCTAAAAAATTTCAGGATATTACTTTTGGGGAAGATTTAGGAAACGAACTGGAACTTTTAGGCCAATTGTTAGCAGAAGAAATTGATAATTACTGTATAGAAAAGCGCTATGTCTGCAAAGACGGAGAGTTAGTATGGGTAAACTTGACGGTTTCGCTGCTGCAAGAACAAAATGGCACTCAATTTCTGATGGGTGTGATCGAAGATATTAGCAAACGCAAAGAAGCTGAGGAATCGCTGCGGTTGCGCGCTGAAGAATTGAGTTGGACGGCGAAATCGCTGGCTCAAACCATGAATGTTGTGAGAAAGCGCAATCAAGAATTAGACCAGTTTGCTTATGTAGTTTCTCACGATTTGAAAGCGCCGCTCAGGGCGATCGCAAATCTCAGCAGTTGGATAGAAGAAGACCTCAGCGACTCAATGACAGAGGATACTCTGCACCAAATGAACCTGCTGCGCGGCAGAGTTCACAGGATGGAATCATTGATTGAGGGACTGCTGCAATATTCCCGCGTCGGACGCATTCAAGTAGCTTCAGAAACGGTAAAAGTTGGGAAATTATTAGCAGAAATAATTGATTCTTTGGCGCCGCCCTCGGGATTTGAGGTGAAAGTTGAACCGGGAATGCCAACTTTTGTGACCGAAAAATTGGCGTTGCAGCAAGTTTTTTCTAATTTAATTAGCAACGCCATCAAACACAAGAGAAATGAATTCGGCCGCGTAAACATATCGTTTAAGGAGTTAGAGACTTTTTACGAGTTTGCTGTAGCTGATGACGGGCCCGGGATTGCTCCTCAATATCACGATAAAGTTTTTGTGATTTTTCAGACATTGGAAGCTCGCGATAAAGTTGAAAATACTGGGATTGGTTTGTCGCTAGTGAAGAAGATTGTCGAAGGTCAAGGCGGCACTATTTCTCTGGAATCGGCCGAAGGTGAGGGAGCAACTTTTCGGTTTACTTGGCCAAAGCCACCTATTAGCAAAGATCCAAAGTGAAACAACTCGCGTCTGTAGGATCTGCACTGCGCACCGCGAGGCTGCTAGGGCTTGTTTAAGCTGGATCGCAGCGGATTTCGATGATAAATCCATCGGGATCGTAGAAGTAAATTCCGCGTCCTGTAGCGCGCGTGACGGGGCCGCTGTCGATCGCAATTTCATTTGACTTTAGCACTTCCAAAGCGCGATCGAACAAATCGCGATCGATATGGAAGGCCAAGTGGTTAGCGCGAGTAAAAGGTTTCTGGGGATCTGGGTTTGGCGGTTCCAAATCTGGCTGCCAAAATAAGTCAATCACAGTCCCGTCTGGAGTGATGAAATTAGCGACTTTACCAGCAGCTACCATTTCTGTTAAACTTGCGGGAATGTCTGCACCTGTGAGTTCGTGCAAGCCGAGAATTGTACCGTAAAAGTGGCGGGAAGCCTTCATGTCTCGCACGTTTAAAGCGATATGGTGAACGCGGCGCAAGTTCCCCGGCGCGAGGACAATTTTGACGGTGCTGTCGGTAGTTTGCATGGTTGTCAATTGCTAGTGTTAAAATTGGATGCTGTGAAATGTATTCTAAGTTTGTAGTGAGGACTTCAGTCCTCAGATTTCTATGAGGACTGAAGTCCTCACTACGAACCAATTTTAAGTTTGATCGTGAGGACTTAATCTCAATTGTTGTTACTTTTCTTTAGGGAACGATGCCATACCTACAAAGAGCATCGCCAGCCCGCCTCCGAGAATCGCGAACGCCAGTAAACCTACAGCTAAATCTAATCCCGATGTATTTTCCATTAAATTAAACCATTCTCCAATTAAATCCAATCATCAGTATTTATTAATTGCTGATTGCTTGTCAACAATGAGGAAGATCAGAAAAAAACAAGCTAACTAACCGTAGGGTGCGTCAGGGGAAAAATTGTTAGTCTGTATGCAAAACATTCAGCCCTGACGCACCCTACCATAACTAATAGTAGTAGGGTGGGTCAGGGGGAAAATTATTAGTCTGTATGCAAAACATTCAGCCCTGACGCACCCTACAATAACTAAACATCCATCCGTTACATTGGTTGAAAAATCCGTTATCGAACTTCTTATTTTGCCAATTCTCGCTCAATCGCAGCGATTAATTCGGGCGAATCAGGGCCCACGCTGCTGCGGAATCTGGCAACCACTTCACCTTGTTTGCTAACTAAGAATTTCTCAAAATTCCAGGAAACCTCACCCTTGGGCTCGACTGCACTTGTCAGCTTAGCGTACAGCGGGTGCTGCTGACTGCCTTTAGCGCTTACTTTGTCAAATAATTCAAAGCTGACGCCGTATTTTGTAGTACAGAAATTGACGATTTCTGCGTTGCTTCCGGGTTCTTGAGCTCCGAAGTCGTTGCAGGGAAATCCTAACACACAAAGGCCCGCAGCGCCGTACTTCTGGCTCAATTCTTCGAGTCCTTTGTATTGAGGTGTATAGCCGCATTTGGAAGCTACGTTAACTATCAAGAGTACCTGGCCGGCGTACTCTCCTAGCTGCTTGTCTGTGCCTGCGATGGTTTTTACGTTAATGTCGGAGATGGTGCTGGGCATTTTCAAATATTTCTAAATTTGACTAGCCCAAGTTTACCGCAAGTCGGTACAATCTGGTCGAGTTGCCGATCGCTCAAAATTTCAAGGTGTTCGATCGTTCGGACTTTAGTCAAGAGTCAAAATCTGAAGACTAAAGTCCTGACTACAAACTAAGTTGATTTTGGTCATTTGAGTGGCTTTCCGTCATCCATTTTTGGTAAGTCTCCTCCAGTTGCTTGTCTTCCAGAACGAGTTCGAGGCGGACTTTGACGCAACCGTGGCGGGGTTGAGAGGCGATCGCATTTAAGATTTTGCTAGCTTTCTGCACAGACGTAAATTCAGCCTTAACTGTCGGTTCCTGGCGATCGCTCTTAATCTCCGTCAAATCTATACCGGTGATGTTCCCCTCGCCCAAATCTATTTCGGCCAACACCTTGGGATCGTCGCCGACTTGTTCGACAATCAACTTTTCCCACTGGATCGGCACTTGTACCATCCGAGTCTCAATTTCTTTGCGGACAATGACTTCGCCCACTTTGCGCTTGCTGCGATTGATCACCAATCGTTCTTCTAGCAGGCGAATTACTTCTCGATCGACAATATCCAAGTCTTCCTCGTCCTCATCTGTCTCTAAATGTTCATTTTTGCGATCGGCCTCTGTTTGATTTAGCATAGGTGTTGAGGGATTGCTGGAGTGGATGTTGCTAAATTCACTCAGCACTTCTGAGGAATTTTCTAAAGAGTGACGATCGGCATTTTCCGAAATTCCCGGCAGCAGGTCTATCTGCTCGGGATTAATACTTAAAAATAAGGATTTTTGGTGATAATCCACTTTTTGCAGCAGCTTAATACTTACTAAAAAAACGCGGGAGTTTTCCCTACCTAGCCCCGCCACCACAAAATTTAGCTGACCGTTACCATCAAAATAGACATCTTTTATTTTGCCTGCTAAGTGACCTTGATTGTCTTTGACTGTAAAACTTTTTAGCTTAGTTCTGACTTTTTCCGGCACCCGGTTGAGACGGGTAGTAGATTTGGCAGTTGCTATTTTTCCGGCTGATGCTTGACCGTTCATGTTTAAAACTTTCCTACTTAGGGCTTTTTATTATCAATTGGGGCGAATTGGTAAAGGCGGGGAAAGTGCATAAACTTTGCCAAAAACCGACAAGTTTCGCACTCCACCCGCCGTTATATAGGAATACGCTTGGGTTAAAACTGTTTAGTCCTCGGAGAACCCCCTAAATCCCCCTTAAAAAGGGGGACTTTAAGAATACTCTTTTCCCCCCTTTCTTAAGGGGGGCTAGGGGGGCTCTGGCTTAACCCAAGCGTATTGCGTCACCTAAGAATTGCGCGATACCACAACCTTTCAAACCTGTGCGGTGACAGCGTGATGTGATGAATGCGCAATTCCTCTGCTATACCTGCTGCGGTTGGTTTAGATAGTTTTGTTATCTACAACCGGAGTGCCATCGGTCTTAATCTCTAATTCTTCACGGCGCAAGGTTTCTTCCGCGTCAACCGTGGTGCGAACAACTTCTTTTCTGACGTTGACTTCTTCGCGCACGTAGGCTTCCTTGTGAATGTCGGCCGTTTCTTCGTAGACTTCCATGCGTGCAACTTCCCCTGATTGGAAGTCAGCCTCACCGACTGAAACTACTCGACCCGCTTCTACGGGCGTTACTCGCTCGATTACGACTCGTTCTTTTTCAATGGGTACTGAAGCTCGCGCTGTTTCAGTTTCCACGCGCTTACCAACTGCTACTTCGCCTGTTTTGGCGCGGTTTTTGTTAGCAATCAAGCGTTCTTCATAAAGCTTGAGATTTTGGTGGTTCTGTTCGTTGGTTTCGTACAGGGGGCGATCCATATCGTAGTTGTAGTTGCTGCGATCGTAGCTAGCAGGAACTGCTGGGGTGGCTGCTGCTGGGGTGACTGCTGCTGGTGCGGCTTGATTGCGGTAGACGCCTCTTACCTGTTCTTCGCCATCGTAGTCTACTGGTTCTAATTCGTTGTAAGCAGGCAGTTGTTCTGCTTGAGCTTTGCTGCGAAGGCCTGTGGCGTGGACGCGACGCGCACCATAGTCGAAGCGGGCAGAGCCGATCGGCAGCAATACTTTTTTGCCAAAAATCCAAATACCGGTATCCACTACCAAATAGCGAAAACGACCCGTTTCATCAACCAAAGCATCATAAACTGTGCCTACTTTTTCATCAGAGTCGCCAGCATAAACATCAAATCCCTTGATGTCGTCTCCAGCAAAAATCTCTTCTTTATAGTTAGGCTCAAAATCTGCAATTCTTTGAAGTGCCATAGTTTTTTTCCTCATTTATCTGGTTAACTTAATAGTAGAAATTAAATGGTTTAGTTCCCTCTCCCTAAAGTCTGAAGTGTACAATCTAGGGCGTTTAATACTATAGGAATACAGCCGGGTGCGATTGAACGAACTCAGCTATTATATTTGGGTTGAGAAGACACGGCTGTTGAAACCGCTGCTTTACAAAATTTCACGCGATCGAGCCAGAGTGTGAAGATAAGCCGCTTAAAATTGCCTTATTTTCTTGATCCCGCTTGGTGTTGAGGAAAGTTTGACTCGGTTAGCGCCCCCAAGCGCCGTGCGCTGTGAGGTAGCAAAATCAAAGCCCCTCCTGCAAACAGGACGGGGCTGTGTTAACACCTAGAAATTATGCTCGCACTTAATTTAGTTGAGATCTGATGGTTTCTATCCTTTTGCGGTTAACTCCTAAATCCGACTGTCCCAAACGCGAAGCCGATCGCACGTGGATGACTTTTGCTGCATCATCTACCAAAAATTCCACATCATCCACAAACCCCATCAAAGAACTGGTGAACTCAGCATACAGGTAATTATCAGTGGCGGTGATAATCTTAGTTTTTGCAGAGGACTCGATCGCCCCTTTGAGCTTAGCCATTGCTTCTTTCGGCGACGAAATGTAGGCCAAAGGCTCAATTTGGTGTTCAGCATCTTGACTGAAGCTGCTGACGCAGTTGGGGGAAGCAGGGCACGCGGCGAGTTTTCCTGACACAATGCCGATATTGGCAGGTCTTTTTCCAGCAAACATGGTTTTTTCTCCGGGAATTAGGACAAAAGTAGCGATCGACAGCACCGCTACCGCTACCAGTGATATTAAAATAACTAGGACTCTTTTCAATGCTGTCGGCGATTTTGTTTCAACTGTTTGCAAAGGATTAGCCCTCCATAAAGTGCAATTTAGATCTAATTTTAATACGCTTGGGTTAACAATTTTTATTGCCCGGAGATCCCCCTCGCATTTCCCTTTTTAAGGCTACCGTGGACACACAACTTGAAAAACTAACGTCATAGCCTTTCGATCCCCCTCGCATACCCCCTACTCCCCCTCTCACGCAGGGGGACGAAAGAAAGATTTTTCTCCAGTTCCCCCCTTTTTTAAGGGGGGCTAGGGGGCAAGAATTCGGGGGGATCTCATGACTTGTGTGTACAGGGTAGCTTTTTAAGGGGGACGCAAGATGAAGTTCTTGTCCTCCCCTTTTTTAAGCAGGGCTGATTCATGCTCAGAAAAATTAGGCTTTTGTAGGGGTAGTGCCCCTACAAAAGCCTACCCCCTCCACCGATGAGCAAGTCGGTCATTTCAGGCTCCTGGGCTGTTCAGGGGGCCACAATGCCCCTACAAGAGAATGAATCAGCCCTGCCCTTTTTAAGGGGGGCGCCAAGGAGATCTGGCCGATCCCAAGCGTATGGGGAGCTAATTTTAATATTAATAGAAATTTACCTCAACAAGTTAAATAGATTGAGTTGGTTCTTCAATCAACCAATAAGTCAGCATTTTTCCTTTACCTTTAATCGAAATCTGACCCCGTTCTTCAAAAATAAACTTCTCTTTCAAACGCTCGTAAGTCGGCGCAGTCACTTGAATTTTACCCGGCAATCCGTTCGACTCCATCCGCGAAGCAACATTCACAGTATCCCCCCACAAATCATAGCTAAATTTGCTAATCCCAATAATTCCAGCCACCACCGAACCGCTGTGAATTCCGATCCGCAATTGAAAATTTTCCCCGATTGTGAGATTAAACTTTCTCAAAGCTGCCTGCATCTCCAAAGCTAAAAGTGCGATCGCCTCCGCGTGATCCACCCGCGCAGTCGGCAAACCCCCAACCACCATGTAAGCATCCCCAATCGTCTTAATCTTTTCCAACCCGTGCAACTCAGACAACCTATCGAACTCCGAGAAAATCCCGTTCAAAATTTCTACCAACTGCGTCGGACTTTTATGAGCCGAAAACTCTGTAAAACCCACCAAATCAGCAAACAATACCGTCACCTCATCAAAATGATCCGCGATCAATTTTTGTTCTTTTTGCAAGCGATCGGCAATAGGTTTCGGTAAAATATTCAGCAGCAATTTCTCTGTTTGCTCTTGCTGCAATTTCAGCGCTGCTTCAGCTTGTTTCCGTTGAATCATCGAACCAAGCTGCGTAGCCACCGCACTCACTAATTCCAGCAAGCGCGGCTGAGGTTCCAGAACGTTCTCGCGATAAAAAATCAAAATAGCTAACACTTGGTCGTCCGCCAAAATTGGCAAACCAAAAGCTGCTTTCAATCCCACATTCACCGCAATTTCCGATCGCAAAAAAACTTGTTCCGGTGCATTAAAAACATCCTCAATCCATTCAGACTGCTGCGACTGCCAAATCCTCCCCGGGAGTCCCACACCGGGAGCAAAAGTTAGCTGCCAACTTGACTTTCGGAATTGGGAAAAACTCGAGTCGCTGACGTACCTGCCTCTAGCACATCTTAAAACGCCGTCACTGCTAGGAATCCAAGCTTCGCCCAGATTCCATTCAATAGTTTGGCAAATTAAACCTAAAATTAAATCTATAGCCGACTCAAAATCCTCAGATTTGCTAATAGCTTGAGTAGCCTCCAGCAGCAATCTTGTTTCCATTTCAACCTGGCGGCGTTCGGCAATTTCCTGGTGCAACTGGACA
Source organism: Microcoleus sp. Aus8_D2 (assembly GCF_036702665.1). Lineage (NCBI taxonomy): Bacteria > Bacillati > Cyanobacteriota > Cyanophyceae > Oscillatoriales > Microcoleaceae > Microcoleus > Microcoleus sp. Aus8_D2. Next base: position 25,724 of record NZ_JAUBUN010000024.1, on the reverse strand, counting down.
TTTTGAGCGGTCAACTTTTGATTGTTTTCTTGCAATTGCATTTGCAAGGAACGCACAGTAAGTTGATTGCTCACTCGCGCCAATACTTCTTTCAACTGAAAAGGTTTTGTGATATAATCTGCTCCGCCCACTTCAAAAGCTTGTGCCTTATCTATTCCTTCTTCTAGCGCGCTGATAAAAATGATGGGAATCTCCCTAAATTGCGGTTGTAACTTCAATTTTTTACAGAGTTCATAGCCGTTAATATCCGGCATCATAATATCCAGCAAAATTAAGTCGGGTGCGCTAGATTGAATCGCATCTATGGCAGAAAAACCATTAGTAACAGGTCTAACTTTATAGCCATTTTTTTGCAAAATTCTAATCAACAAACGCAGATTATCTGGCGTATCGTCAACTACTAAAATATCTGCTTGATAGTTTTCAGTTTGTTCCGCCTTCATCTCCACGATCTGATTCCTCCGCCTCGGCAATTAAATTGAGAATTTTCTGGTAATCAAAATTATCGAGATGACCCTGAAGGATTTCGGCAAATTCAGGATGAGCATCCCTTAATTCCTCGATTGTCATGGCAATTAAGTCAAAATCAGCACTGCGGATTACCTGCCTCATGTTATCTATCCATTCTGCGGGAAGTGTAGGCAAATAAGCAAGCGCAGCATTAGAGGGGGAGTCAGATAGATGATGGCGATCGCCTGTTGAACTCAAATCCGTTGAATTAGAGTAGAGATACTTCACACCCAAATGTTTGTTGAGGCTATCCAATATATCTGTTTTGCGGAAAGGTTTGCTAATAAAATCGTCGCAGCCGACCAATAAAGCAAACGATCGCCTTCCTTCAATCGTACTAGCTGTCAAAGCAATAATCTTCGGAATCGGCGATGCTTGATGGGCAATATTCATTTCCCCGCTTCCTTGCTGCTCTTGCTCTCTCTGCTGTATTCTGTCCCTAATTTCTTTAGTAGCTTCGTAGCCGTCCATCACGGGCATTCGCACATCCATCAAAATTAAGTGCGGCTGCCAATTTTCCCACATTTCTACTGCTTCGCGGCCGTTGCTAGCCTGTTGCAGCTTGAAACCCAAGGGAGAAAGCATTTTGACTAAAAGTTGGCGGTTGTCTTCGGTATCGTCCACAATTAAAATTCGGTAGCACGGTTGATGTGGTTCCAACCCAGTAACTTCGCGGTTAATTTGGGCGACGGGAATATCAGCAACATAAACCGCACCGACTGGAATTTCCAATTTAAAAGTAGTGCCGAGTTGCAGTTGACTTTCTACAACGATTTCTCCTCCCATCAGGCGGACAAATTCACGGCTGATCGTCAATCCTAAACCCGTGCCTTTCTGACTTTTTTTACCTGATTCTGTTTGCACGAAAGCCTTAAAAATATTGCCCAATTCTTCCGGAGAAATGCCAACTCCTGTATCTTCTATTTCAAATTGAAGAAAAACCACCCTATCCCAAGTTAAATCCTCAGCCTCCTCCTGAAATTCAACTGTTGCCAAATCACTTCTATCGGTCGAAAACTCCCTAATACTTTTTGTAGTATCAAAGCAAGCTGTTGGACTACCCAAGAAATCAACAATTCCCGAACTTTCTAATCTTCTAATTCTTAATAAAATCCCGCCTGTTTGCGTAAATTTAATGGCATTGCTGAGGAGATTTATCAGCACTTGCCGCAGTTTAATATCATCGGTGCGCACGTACTGGGGAACGTCATCCTCGCGCTGAAAAAGCAACTGCAATTCTTGATTTTTTGCCCGCAGTAGAAACATATCTTCCAAGTCGTCAAGCAAGCGGTAGAGGTCGAAATTTTTCGGGTCGAGCATCATCCGCCCCGCTTCGATTTTTGACAAGTCTAAGACTTCATTGATCAGCGTCAGCAAGTGTTCGCCGCTGCGGCGAATAATTCTCATATTTTCTCGGTTTTCGACAGTAAGATTTTGGCTGGCTTCCATGATTTGCGCAAACCCCAGTATGGAATTGAGAGGGGTGCGCAACTCGTGGCTCATATTGGCCAGAAACGTGCTTTTAGCTTTGTTTGCTGCTTCAGCAGCTAATGCGGCTTGTTGCAGTTGTTCTGTGCGTTCGTCAATTTGGGCTTCTAAGGTGTGCTGGTAATCTGCTAGTATTTTTTCGGCTTGTTTGCGATCGCTAATATCTTGAAAAGCTGCGATCGCATAAACAATATTTCCGCTCTCGTCAAAAATCGGCGTAGTATTGATCTCGATCGCAATTATTTTGCCATCTTGACGGATTTCTACATCGTCAACCTTGACAAATTGTCCTTTCAGTGCACGCAAAATTGGCAGATTTTCCGGCGGGTAAAGCTGATCGGTATTGGCAACATAAAGTTGATAAGTAGCAGCTAATTGTTCCGCAGTGCTTTCCGGGATCGTGTCTGCACCCAGCAAATCCCGCGCTGTCTGGTTGAAATAGGCGATCGAGCCATCGCGATTGTAAACAGATACCCCCACTGGCAAAGCTGCTAAAAATTGCTTCAGGCGGCTTTCACTCGCAAACAGCGCCTCATTTACTATCTTTAACTCCTCGTTTACTTCTTGCCTCTTCAGGATTTCATCTGTTAACTTTTGGTCTTGCAAGTAACTGTGAACTGCTTCTACTACCGTTAATTTCAAGTCTTCATTTTGCCAAGGTTTCGGGATATAACGGTACAATTTAGCATACTTGATAGCATTGCTCAGGGCTTGCAAATCAGCTTGCCCCGTCAGCATAATAGTCAGCGTATCCGGCGAGCGTTCGTGAATTTTTTTAAGCAGTTCATCCCCTTTAATATCCGGCATGATATAATCGGAAAGCACCAAAGCAATCTCGTATTCATCAGCCTGCAAATCTGCCAGCAACTCTAAAGCATCAGCCCCCCCTTCAGCCGTTTCAATAATACACCGATCCCCGATCGCCTTTTTCAGTTCAATCTTTAAACTGTTTAAAACATCAGGTTCATCATCAATACAAACAATCACAGGTTTTTTCATAACTTAGCCAGCCCAGATTTGATCGTATCTATTAACTCTTTGCTCTTCCACGGTTTGTACAAACAGCAGTATAAATCGGCTTCTTCTACTGCCCGCTGAACTGCCGCTCGGTCCGCTTGTCCAGTCAACATCACCTTAATAATTTTAGGATATTTTTGGTGAACTTTAATTAACAGTTCGTCACCTTTAATTCCCGGCATCAGCCAATCAGAAACAACCACAATCACCTCAGCTTCTTCTGGAAACTCCTCAAGTAAATCTAAAGCTTCATCACCACTTTCTGCTAATTCGTAAAAGTAATCATCTTTAAATTCATTCTTGAGCTGCATCTTGAGAGTCTTCAAGATATCTGGTTCATCATCAACGCAAAGAATTACAGGCTTATTCATCTTTTACTCTCTGCTTTTATTTGAGTGGGTTTACCGACATGATTTGCTTCTATGTTAGAGATTTCGGGCGAGGATGCAGAAGATCTGTCTCCTATCTTATACCATTTTAGATTTTCCATTTTTCGCATTGAGATTTGAGATGGGGAATCACTTATGAAATAAGGGTTTCGAGCAGGGGCCGACAGTTGCATTCATTTTTTTAAACTGCTATTATTTTAATAGGACTTCCCAAAAGAAACCCAGTCGATCGCCATAAATCTTGTGTTTGTCAGCGAGACAGCCACTCGCGCTGCCGGGAATCAGCCCCAGGGGGTAATACCATTTACCCATTCGAGCATTGAACATTTTCGATTGGGCATCACTAATGAGTATCGGGGTTGGCAGCTTGCTGAGAGTGGCATTCTTTTTTTTTAACTGGGGTAAGTTTTGTTTAATAGACTGGCAGCGAGACTGTAAAGGTTGTCTGCCCCGGAACAGACTCTACAGCAATTGTGCCTTCGTGTTTGTCAACAATTTTTCTCACAATGTCCAATCCCAAACCGCTACCTTCCCCCGCAGATTTAGTCGTAAAAAATGGCTGAAAAATTTTGGGAATAACTTCTGGGGGAATACCTTTGCCATCATCAGTAAATTTGAACACAATATTTGCCTCTTGCTGCTGAGTTTCAATCGTCAAAATACCTTTATAATCCATTGCTTGCAGGGCATTGTGAATGAGATTCGTCCAAACTTGATTCAAGTCATCAGGATAGCACATAATTTTCGGCAGATCTCCATAATTTTTAACTACTTCTATACCGTGTTTCAGTTGATTTTGATAAAGGGTTAACACCGTTTCAATGCCGTCGTGCAAGTTCGCCTCGACTTTTTCTTGATTGCTATCGAAATGAGCGTAGCTTTTCAAGGCAAATACTACTTTTCCCGACTTAGCTGTCGCTCTTTGGATCAGGCTAATACTTTTTTTAAAGCTCGCAAACTGGTAAGCAGTATAGAAAACTACTTCCCAATCCGGCAATTTAAAAAACGGCAACAATTGTTCTATGTTATCGTAAATTTCCATATCAACTAAAGTATCGGCAACTTCTTCAGCATTTTCCACATATTCTGTCATTAAATCCCTCGTCAACTGTTGCTTAAATTTCCGCTTCTCTCTACTGGTAAACAACGTTTCTTGATTGGTCGATCTGTAGAGTAAACTTAAAAAATAAGCTTGGCTTTCTTCAGAAAGTTGTTGAAAAAATTGAGGCATTATTTCTAAATTTTCATCCCAGAAATTAGCAATATTATCAATGGAGGAACCTATAATGCCCAGGGGGGTATTGATTTCGTGGGCAATGCCGGCAATCAGTTGTCCCAGTGCCGCCATTTTTTCCGATTGAATCAAATGCTCTTGGGTGGCTTGAAGTTGGTAGATAGCAGTTGCTAAATCTTGATTTTTTTCTTGCAAACTTTGTTGCAGCGAACAAATTTTTAAATGAGTTTCAATCCGGGCTAAAACTTCTTCCACCTGAAATGGTTTGGTAATAAAGTCCACTCCCCCAACTCCAAAAGCTTTAACTTTATCCATCACGTCGTTAATCGCACTGATGAAAATCACCGGAATGTCTTTTGTTACTTCAGAATCTTTGAGCCGCTGACAAACTTCATAGCCATCCATCTCCGGCATCATAATATCCAGCAGCACTAGATCCGGGGGCATTTTTTGAGCGGCAGACAGTGCTAGCTTGCCGTTGGGAACCGGGCGAACTTGATAGCCTTTTTCGCTCAAAATTCCGGCCAGCAGCCGCAGGTTTTGTGGCGTGTCGTCCACTACTAAAATATTAGCTCGATTGGTGTTCGGTAAAGTTGAATTCATCGGTATTTACTGGTTTTCGCTACGATCGATTATGTTCAAAATTCTGTCATATTCAAAATTATTAATGCAATCTTGAAGCGTGCCAGCCAGAGAGGGGTTGACAGTGCTGATTTGTGCGATCGAACTGGCGATCGCCTCCATGTCCACACTCAAAATATTTTGCTTTAATTGAACCCTCCAGTCTGGAGAAAGAGAGGCGATCGCCTCCGGTGTCAGCACCTCCTGACTAGACTCCCCTACACCCGCGACACTGACGGCTGTCGGATCTTCATAAATATAGCGTACTCCTAAATGTTTCCCGATTGCCGCAAAGATATCCTCTTCTCGGAAAGGTTTCCGCATAAAATCATCGCAACCCGCCGAAAGAATCACCGCCCGTTCTTCCTCCAAAACACTAGCAGTCAGGGCCACAATCGCCGTTGCTTGCCCGCCAGTTGTAGTTTTAATCTGTTTTGTTGCCTCGTACCCGTCCATCACGGGCATTCTCATGTCCATCCAAATCAGATGGGGTTCCCAATCCATAAAAATATCCACCGCTTCTTGACCGTTATTCGCTTCTCTCAACTCAAATCCGAGCGGACTGAGAAGTTTTACCAACAGTTGGCGGTTCAGGGGTTTGTCGTCCACAATTAGCAAGCGGTAACGCGGCTGATTCGGTTCGAGGGCAACAACTCGACGTTGAGCTTTTTTGCTTTCAATATCGGCAGCTTCAACCAGATAAACTTGGATGTCAAACTGAAATATTGTACCCTTTCCGACCTCGCTGCTAACAGTAATTTCACCTCCCATTAATTGCACGAACTGGCGGCTTATCGCCAAACCTAAACCCGTTCCTTCCTGAGAATCTTTACCTGTTGTTGTCTGCACAAATGCTTCAAAAATCTGAGGGATTTCCTCATCAGCAATGCCTGCACCAGTATCTTGAACTTCAAAATGGAGCGAGTAGCGACCGGGTAATTCATCAGGGCTATTTTTGTGTAAATTCCGCTTTCCTCCTTTAACTTGCACCGAAACTCCACCTTCAGCAGTAAATTTAATTGAATTGTTGAGCAAATTAATTAAGACTTGGCGCAATTTCACTTCATCGGTGGAAATGTAATGGGGAACTTCGGCGTCCCGATCGAACATTAATTGCAAGCCTTTTTGCTCAGCTTTGAGAGCAAACATATCTTCTAAATCGTCGATCAGTCGGTACAAATCGAAGCTTTTTTCATTGATAGTAGTGCGTCCGGCTTCGATTTTTGACAAATCTAAAACTTGGTTGATTAAAGCCAGCAAATGCTCGCCGCTCCGCAGGATAATTCCGACATCTTCTTGATTTTCGGGAGACAGATTTTTACTGCGGATCATGACTTGAGCAAAGCCGATGACTGCGTTCAATGGCGATCGCAATTCGTGGCTCATATTGGCGAGAAAGGTACTCTTAGCTTTGTTAGCTGCTTCGGCGGCTTCTTTCGCCTGCTGCATTTTGATTTCCGCTTGTTTGCTATCGGTAATGTCTTTAATAAAACCTTCGTGGTAAAGTAGATTTCCTGCCGCATCGCAGACAGCCCGACAATTTTCGGAAATCCAGATAATGCTACCATCTTTACGATAAATTTCCGATTCAAAGTTAGACAGTATTCCGTACTCGTCGATCAGCGCTACAAATTCGCGGCGGCGGTTGGGTTTCACGTAAAGTCGGTTTTTGAAATTCGGCTGTGCTGCGATTAATTCTGCGGGCGATTCGTAACCGTAGAGTTCAGCTAAAGCGGGGTTAGCGCTGATGTATTTTCCGTCACGAGCAGTTTGAAAAATGCCATTCAAAGCATTTTCATAAATGTTGCGGTACTTTTCTTCTGCTTCGCGGAGGGCGGTTTCTGCTTTTTGGCGATCGGTAATATCGCTCGATATCGACAAAAAACAAGCTTCTCCGTCAATATCGATGGTTTCGATCGACAGCAGCGCCGTTCTTTCTGTACCATTTTTATTGCGAAATCTCAGCTCGTAATTGTGAATTGCCGTCTTATTTTTTAACATTTGAATCATGCGGTCGCGCTCTCCCAAACTCGCCCAAAAATTGAGTTCAACTGCTGTTTTACCAATAATTTCTTCGGGATTGTAGCCCATCATCCGGCAAAAACTATCATTGATTTCTAAGTGACATCCGTCACTAATTCTTGTGATTGTAATCGCATTTGGACTAGAACGAAAAGCTTTAGAAAACTTTTCTTTTGCCTTAGCAAGATCGGCAGTGCGTTCTGCAACTTGCACTGCTAAGTTTTGGTTATATTCTTTTAACAGTTGCTCCGCTAGTTTGCGTTCCGTAATATTTTGAAAAGCGCACATCCCGTAGATAATATTTCCTTGGGCGTCGTAAATAGGAGTTCCCCAAACTTGCAGGGGAACAGTTTTGTCAGTCGAGCAGATTGCTATGTCATCAACAGTTACACTTTTGCCCTGCAAAGCATTTAAAACTGGGTCGCGTTCCGCCGGGTAAATTTCCTGAGTTCCAGCTAAATAAACTTTGTAAGCTTGGCGCAAATTTTCGGCATCTGCTGCTACAATTCCTTGACCTAAAAGTTGCTCTCCTGTAGGATTAATGTAGTGAGGTTGACCGTTTGGCTCGGCAATAAAAATGCCGAGCGGTACTGCATTGAGAAATTGTTTGACTCGGCTTTCGCTTTCCGATAGCGAAGTAAATGAATGCTGCAATTGCTCGGCCATGCTGTTAAAAGCAGCGGCCAGTTCTCCGAGTTCATCTTCGCGATTGAGAGTGAGCTTGGTATCCCATTCATTCCGCGCCAAAGCTTTCGCCGCCGCATTCAATCTTAAAATCGGCTGTACCACCCATTTAGCAGTAAGAATCCCCAGAATTGTCGCCCCGATCAAAGCTGCAACCGACAGCAAAAAAGTGGTGCGCGTATTGGCGTTAATTTGCTCCATAAAGTCGGACTCGGGTACAACTACCACAATCAGCCAATCTAACCCCCGATCGTCTTGAAAAGGAGTTACTTGAATAAAATTTCGCTTCCCGTCAACATCAAAGGTAAGCTGTTGAGAATTCTTGATTTGAGCTAAGCTGTCGTAGGATTTCTCTAAATGCTGTGCGGTTTGGCGAATTACCGGATTCTCGCTTGCTGAAGCTTTGATGCGTTTGGCTTCTTTACCTTCCACCGCGAATTCTTGACCCGCCGTGGAAGTAGCAATTAACATCCCCGATCGCTCCATGACAAAAGTTTGTCCAAACTTGCCAATTTTGAGGCTGACGAGAAATTCTTTGATGCGGGAAAACAGCAAATCGCTGCCAGCTACTCCTAACAGCTTCCCAGCATCATCGTAGATAGGCAAAGCAGCAGTAATTGCCAGTTCTCTGGTCAAGAAATCTGTATAAATTGGAGTCCAAACAGGTTTTTTTGCTAGCGCCGCTGCTACGTACCAAGGGCGAATTCGCGGGTCGTAAATTTTAGGTGAAATTTGCACTAATTCAACGCGGTTTCCCTGAGAGTCAGCAGTATATCGAGCTAATTTATTGCCAGTAGAGCTGTCAGCAGCAGATATCAGAGTCCGATCTTTAGTGCGAATTGCTCCCGAGTGATCTCCATTTTCTTGGGCTACGTAAATGATGCTGATAGAATCAAAATATTGAATTTGTTCGAGGAAATGAAGTTCGAGTTTTTTTGGGTCTTCTAGGTTCAACTGCCCCAATTTTACGCCTTGAACGTTCAGGTGATTGACAATGTGGGGAATTGACATATAATTTTCCATGCGGTCTTTGATGCGATCGCTAATTTCTCCCCGCAACTGAGCGGCCACATCGTTGACCGCGCGCTGACCGTTTTGGAACGACAGCCAACCTACAACTCCTACCGTGCCGACAATTTGCACTAAAAAAGGAAGCACGAGCACAGTTTGTAATGGAGCTTTGCCGAGAATTTTGGTAGCAAAGTGATTCAGCGGTTTAGGAAACATATTCATCCTATGGCAATTTTTAAGTTAGTGATGTACAGATTGGTAATTGGTAATTGGTAATTGGTAATTGGTGATTGGTAATTGGTGATTGGTAATTGGTAATTGGTAATTGGTAATTGGTAATTGGTGATTGGTAATTGGTGATTGGTAATTGGTAATTGGTGATTGGTGATTGGTGATTGGTGATTGGTGATTGGTGATTGGTGATTGGTGATTGGTGATTGGTGATTGGTGATTGTTAAAAAAACTCGTTTATTTGTTGGGAGTGCGTGACCTCATCAACCCGGTTTATGACGATATTTCTCGTTACTCAACCCAAAATTTTTAGTATAAACCGGGTTTCTCACCCCCATAAGTAAGCCCTGTAGATCTTAAAATCTAGGAGGGATATAGCGGTTCTCGGAAAGATGAGGTATTCACCAATTAATTAACAATTACAAAATCCCCCAATCCCCCAATCCCCCAATCTAAAATCTAAAATCTCAACTTGTACCTCATCTATCTGAGACTCGGCTATACACGAGCGAGTATTGTCAAATCCGGTTAATTACCCATTATAAAAAGTGTTTGATCGTGAGGAATGCGAGTCCTCAGATTTCATGAGGACTGGCATTCCTCACGATTGAACCAATTTTATTGTAGTTGTTCGAGCGGATCTGATAGAGCAGTTACCTGAAAATTGCTGTATAGCGGTTATCGAAAAGATGAGGTATTAACCAATTAATTAACAATTACAAAATCCCCGAATCCCCGAATCCCCCAATCTCTCAATCTTCCAATCCTCCAATCCCCCAATTCTTTAATCGAAAAATGGAAAATCTAAAATCTCAAGTTGTACCTCATCAATCTGAGAAAGGCTATAGATGTCCACCGCCTACTTATTGCAGGCAATCGAGATTGCTATAATTCCAGGGCTGGGATTTTACCTTACCGATCTCAGTATAGGGTATTAATTTAAATTACTGTAGCGTATTTCTGCGGAGAGCAGGTGATGGGGTGCGATCGCACTCTCCGCAGCCGCGCGCACGCGAAACACCTGCATTTACCTGCGATTCAACTCCAGCCTTTCGCCGTAACGCAACAGCATATCCAAGCTTTCCAAACGATTTTGCCAGGTTTGCACCTGATAGCTATTCTCCCCAGAATGCAAGCGCATCGAAGATTGAAATTGAGATTGAAAACTCGCCAACAATCTTTTAGCAGTTGTTAAACTTTCCGTAGAAGGAGTGGCCGCCAATTTGCTCAAAGCAACACCCAATTCGGACGATCGACTTTGCAGAACTTTCAGTTCAGATTCCGACACCCGCAACTGATTGTTAGCCAACAAAAAACTCCATTCCTGCTTGAGAGCAGTATACCGCGAGGCAGCCGCCGCAAACGGCTGTCGGTAAGGAATCGGTTCCGTAACATTAGTCGTTAGCGAAGCCCTCGTAGAGGAGCGCACTCCTCGCCCTTGAGTGCGGTTAAAAAAGCCCTGCATCCCGCTGCTGATACTTTCCACCGCAAAAATAGCATAGCCCCCAGTCGGCAAATCGCGCAAAGCTTGAATTTGGTCGATCGCCACAACTTCCGGGAGAGTCAACAACTTAACCGAGGGAGAAATCAAAGCCGAACCAAGCATTTGTTCCTTTGCTAGCGGCTCGGTAATGCGCTGAAGTCGATTAGTATCCAAAGCATAAGTCATCGGCACAATCAAGTCTACAATGCCCTGACGGGCCCATACTTCCCAATTTTGCTGAATCTTGTAAATCCGCTGACTTGGAGGGTGAGGAAACACCGCCACCGACAGAATTGTGCGCGGATAATTCTGTCTCAAAAGCTGAGAAACTTCAGCTACAAAAGTATTAATTTGATTAGTTTTAAACTCTACCCACTGCCGCCACAAACTGCCGTCACTGGGGGAAATATTCACCGGATCGGTACCAGTTAACTGTTGAAATTGCTGCCTCGCCGCCGCACCGTAGCCGTAGGTAAAACCCGCATTGTCATCTTGAAAAGGATAGCGGATGTAGTCTAATTGTACCCCATCTACTTGATATTTGCTGGCAAGTTCGCCAACAATTTGCAGTAAATAACTGCGCGCTTCCCTATTAGCAGGATCGAGATAAAATTTACCGTCATTGACGTGTTGGCGCCGCCCTTGATTGTCAATATTTGCCCAATCTGGATGAGCGGAAAGCACCGGGCCAGGATAAGAACCAGGCTGGCCAATTAAAGTATTGTGGCGTTTATTTCCGGTGGCAAAAGTCCAAATCCAAGCGTGCAATTCCATGCCTCGCTCGTGGGCTAATTTAACTGCCGATTCCAGCGGGTCCCAGCCAACTGTCAGGGGGTTTTGTTGCGGTGCAACTTGACTGGGATAAATCGGATATCCGGCATTCAAAGTTTCAAAGAAAACGGTATTGATACCGGCGGCGGCGAGCCGATCGAACACAGCGGCCAAACCCTGTTCCGATCGCGCCGCCACGATCGTACCGCGATCGAGCCAAACCGCGCGAATTTCCGCCCCAACGCGCTGCCCTTCCTGGGGGTAATTTTGCCACAGCAACTGTCGCGCTTCCACCCACTGCTGTCTAGCCTCGGCGTACTTTTGCTCTTGCAGGAGTTGGTCAAAATTTTGCAAAACCAGCCGTGCGCTCGCGATCGCCCGCGTTGTTGCTCCTTGCAAAACCAGCGGGCGACTCTGGGCCGGCCCACCTACACTGTTGGTGGACGCCACCAGTTGAGGGGGGTTGGCAGCATTGAGATTGACGGCGGTATTGGCTGAATTAGCTGCTGTCAGGGCGCTTTCAAACCTGCCGAGGAGGTTGGTGAGTTCTTGGCGCATCAAGTACGCTTCAATGCTGACGATCGGCTTATTGGAATTTACCTGCACGTCCAAACCCGCCGGCGCCGACTGATCCGAAGGGTCTGTAAAAGTTGTCGGTACCGGATCGGGAAGGGGCGGAGAAGGAGAAAGTCTGCTCAGCGGGGTATTGCGCGGCGAACTAGGCGTATTTCTCGTGACTCTAGAGGGGGGAGTTGGGAGTGGGGGCGCGGCCGCTGTTGACGGCGCAGCAGGGGAACCCATTGTTCCTCCCCAGCGGGCGATCGAGGCCCGCAGCCAAGCCGAGTCTATATTTGGCGAACCGTCGCTACCCCAGCGCCAGCCGAGATAGGTAGCGCGATCGGTGGCGATCGCAGCAGAGGAACCGGAACTATCTTTCCAAGTAGCGACTGTTTGACTGTTCGCATCGGCGGGAATCAAGACACCGCCTTGGACAGAGGCATTTTTTTGTTCGGCGGGAACCCAATTGCTAGAAGCGGTGCAGGCGAGATCCCGGCAGCGAGTGCGGGGTTGCGGTGCCCCCCGCTGGGTTAAGGGAAAAGCCCAGTAGGCCCCGAGGAGCGATCGCAAAGATTGACGCACCAAAGCCGGGGAACTGCGGCCGACTGGGCCCGAAGCAATCAAGCGGCCGCCCTGTTTTGTCCAAGCTTCTAAAACTTTTATTTGCGCCGGGGTCAAAGTTTCAATATTAGGCAAAAACAGCACGTTAACGCCTGCTAAATCCGCCGTACTTTTGATTTCTTCGAGATTGATTGGTTTGTAAGCAATGCCGCTTTCCCAGAGGCGCGTGGTAATCTTCACCCAGTCGCGGGAATTCTCGGAACTGCGAACAACACCCAGAACTACTTCCGCGAAACTGGGAGAGGGAAATAGGATAAAAAAATTGAGTAATGTACTCGCTAGAGTTCCAATTAAGACTCTTTGCAAGAAAGTGAAAAAGCGAATTTTTTGAGCCTGAGAGCAGGCTTCAGGCATTAGATCGGGCTTTTTGATTTGTTGCGTTGACACGATAATTACCCACCACACCACTTAGGAAAATTTCAATAACAATTTCGAGCAATTAAGTAGAAGAAGGAAGAAGGAATAAGGAAGAAGGAAGAAGGAATAAGGAAGAAGGAAGAAGGAAGAAGGAATAAGGAAGAAGGAAGGAGTTATTGTAGGGTGCGTACTGCGCACCGGTTGATTCAGTTAGTAACTTTTTTTACTAATATTATTTTTACAAAGTTTGGCGACAAAAGAAGTGTTTGGTTTGTTTGCACTGGCTTTGTAAGCACAGGTGCGGATCTGTTAGATTGTCGATTTTAGTTAGGAATTTATCGCAGGCGACGCACCCTACAATAACTCCTATCATGTGCGATCGACGGCATCGCGATCGACATAGGTTTGTAGTGAGGACTCCCTTCCGCAACAAGAAGGACTGAAGTCCTCACTACGAACCTTACTGAGTTGCAGCTTCATTTACCGGGAATCGATCGATCAACTGCATCGCCCGACAAGCATTCTTCCGCAAAGAATCAGAGACGTGAGGAACATGGGGAATCTGAGACAAGAAATCCAAAGTCCGGCGCAAAATCCGCACCACATCTCCTTCATCCAAACTTGTATGGCTAATCAGTTCCAGCCATTCCACACCCAGAGCCCACTGTTCCACCAAAGTCACTATATCCCGTTCCAGCCAAATCGGGATCGCAGCTTCGTGACGGTACTGCACTTGAAACAATCGGCGGCGCAGGCCTTTTTGGAGATTGTCCAAAGGTGCCAAAACTTCCCCAGACAGCGAGTAATGAGTCCAACTGTCGGGCCGAGAAACTTCTGTAACTAAGGCGGCGCAAGCAGCAGCGAGGTGGTGGGGGTCGAGTTCGTCAAACTCCGCAGACATTAGGGACAAACCCAGCCACAGTTCATTATCGCCGCGAATGGCCGCGCAAGCTTGGCCCAAGATTGTGGGTACTAACCTGTCGGAGGATTCATCTCGGTTCACATCTGGAGAAATTACTCTTTCCAAACAACCGAAATTGAGCAAGATGTCAATTAAGTTGAGAAATTGCTCCCAGTAGCGAGCTCGCTGCTTTTCTAACTCTTGTTCGCTTTTGCGGATTTCTTTTTTCAATTCTTCGCGGCGGCGCTGGCGCTTGAGCAAAGTACCGGGATTGCCCCATTCTAGAACTGGGTGAATTTCTAGTTTTTCTTCTAGGGCTGCGATTTTCTGTTGTTGGTCGATCGCCTCTGGGCTCGGTTCCGGCGCCGGCAATTCTGGGATCGATTGAGCAATTGCCACAGTTTCTTCAGTTCCCAAGCGGCACTGGCCGAGTCTCAAGGTCAATTCCGGTGGCGGATTCAGGGTATCTGCGATACTCAAGCGAGCGAGTTGGGCGTGGAGGGTGGCGACATCGCTAATGGCGACAATATACCAGCGGTTGTCTTTGCCCAAACATACCAAATTTGGTGCTTGGCCGGAACCTGCGATTTTGGCAACCAGTACGGCGGGAACGGGGGTTGTGTGCGATCGTTTAGCTGTCGGAACGTGCTTACCTTTGAGACTAAGAACTGTACCGAGGACTGCAAAAGCCACAGCTACGGACATCTCCTTAATTCGAGCTTCTTCTGCTTGCTGCAAAAGAGTTTTCAGCAAACGTTTGTCTTCTTTGAGCCTTCCCTGCAATTTTTCGTAATGGGCGAGTTGTTTTTCCAGAATAGAGACATTACCTCCGGCCGCCAGCGACTCTTCGAGCACTGCCAATTCTGCTTGCAACCTCTCTAATTCTGCTTGCTGCGGCTGCAAGTACAAAGTTGATAGATATTGACCAAAACTGCGTTCTACCAACTCTTGAGCTTCTTCAAGAGTGTGAGTTTGCAGTAAATTCAGTACCATGCCGTAGCTGGGGGTAAACTGACTGGCGAGGGGGTCGGCCTTGGCTGTTGCCAAATAAGAGGCTTCTTTTGCGCCTTCAAAGCGCGTCTGAACTGCGACCACGTGCCCCAGCTCGTCCATCCCCCGGCGACCGGCCCGACCGGCCATTTGCAGGAATTCTGAAGCGTTTAGCAGTCGGTGTCCCTTGTCGGTGCGCTTGGACAGGGTGGAAATGACTGTGGTGCGGGCGGGCATATTTATCCCGGCGGCGAGGGTTTCGGTAGCAAATACGACTTTAATCAAACCTCTACCAAAGAGTTCTTCTACTAAACCTTTCCAAGCGGGTAAAATGCCTGCGTGGTGGGCTGCGATGCCTTTTAAAAGTGCTTCTTTTTGACCGAAACGTTCGGCTTCTGGGTTTCGCTGTAAAAAATCTTCAATGATGCGTTTGAGTTCGGCTGCTTCGGCTTCGTTAACTAGGGAGAAATTGCCGACTTCTGTGACTGCTTGGTCGCACCCGCGACGGCTGAAGATAAAGTAAATTGCTGGTAGCATATCTCGATCGTCCAACCGAGACAAAACATCGGTCAAACTCGGGGTGGGAATGCTACCTCTTTCTGCTTTTTGCTGCTTCTTTTTGGGGACTAACCGCACATTAGGTCTTTTGCCGGTTTCGTCTAGCAGGGGAAATATCCCTTTTTGATTGGCGAAGTGGAATTGTAGCGGTACTGGCCGAAAGTCTGAGTAGACAAGCTCTGTGGGCCCGTGGACTTTGTTAATCCAGTCGGTGAGTTGGCCGCTATTGGCGACGGTTGCTGAGAGGGCGAGCAGTTGAATTTCGCTGGAACAGTAGATGATCGATTCTTCCCAGACAGTACCGCGCTGGCGATCGTTCATGTAGTGACACTCGTCGAGCACCACGGTTTCGACTCCGGTGAGAGAAGCACCCACAGCGCCAATGGGCGTACCGTAGAGCATATTCCGAAATATTTCGGTAGTCATCACCAAAATCGGCGCATCTCGATTGTAGGAGATGTCGCCAGTCAGCAAACCTACCATCTCGTCTCCAAATTGATTGCGGAAGTCCCGCAGCTTTTGGTTGGAGAGAGCTTTGAGGGGAGTGGTGTAGAAGACGCGCCGCCCCCTAGAGAGTGCTTGATGGATGGCGTATTCGCCGATTAGGGTTTTCCCGGAGCCTGTGGGAGCGCACACCACAACGGATTTACCTGCATCGAGGGCGGCGATCGCCTCTCTCTGAAAGTTATCTAGCTCGAATGGAAATATGGTCTTCAGATCCAGCTCTTGGCGGTTCTGGGAAGTTTCTGACACAAGGATTATTATGAGGTTGCAGGGTAAGTATGCTTCAATCTTGCTGAAAGCAAGGCAGCAGAGGACGACTGTATTGATTTTAGACCAACGCCCGCAAATCGGCACTGGAACAAAGAGCAGAGAGGGGGAGAATTGGGAGAGGGGGGGAGGGGGAGAGGGGGAGAGGGGGAGAGGGAGAGAGGGGGAGAGAGGGGGAGAGGGGGAGAATTTTACTTTGGGCTTCTACTTGCGGATGATTATTCCCAATTCCCAATTCCCTGTTTGGCCAATTCCCAATTCCCTGTTTGGCCAATTCCCAATTCCCTGTTTGGCCAATTTCCAATTCCCTGTTTGCCCAATGCCCCATGCCCCATGCCCCATGCCCCATGCCCCATGCCCCATTCCCAATTCCCCATTCCCCAGTCTATGATTCCTGTTATTTCGACTATTCCTGTGGTGCAGCTTGCGAATGGCGATCGGCTTTCGCTGCAAGTTTATCAGTTTCGAGGTGCCGTTCCCGGCAAAAAGGCTTACATACAGTCTAACCTGCACGGTGCCGAAATTAGCGGTAATGCTGTGATTCACCAGTTAATTGAGTTTTTAATGTCTTTGGAGAGCGATCGGTTAATTGGGGAAGTTTGGCTGGTACCGGTTTGCAATCCTGTCGGTGTCAGTCAGCGATCGCACCATTTCTCGCCCGGCCGCTACAATCATTATGACGGGGCAGATTGGAACCGGATTTTTTGGGACTTTGAAAAAGCAGGCGAAGATATTCAGGCTTTTGCGAAGTCTCAGATCGATCGCGATGCTGATACGATCAAAAGTAACTACAGACAAGAGATTGCTTTGAGTTTTGCGAAACAGTTGGCAAAAATCAATGCTCCTAGTGGCAGACCCTACAGCGAAATTTACCGCTACCAGCTACAATCTTTGTGTTTGGATGCCGATTACGTGCTGGACTTGCACAGTTCCACGAATCAAGCTGTAGACTACGTTTACTGTTTCAGTTCCCGGGAGGAAAGTGCGAAGGCCTTTTTGCTCGATCGCGGAATCTTGTTCAACGAGTATGACGGCGATGCTTTTGACGAGGCGTTTCTCAAGCCTTGGCTGGCGCTGGAAAAGAGTTTAACTCAGTTGGGAAGTGCGATCGCCTTTGATGTGGAAGCTTGGACTTTAGAATTAGGTTCGGGGATGCAGATGAATCCGGAATCTGTAGCAAAAGGTTTGCGGGGAATCAAAAATTACTTAGCAAGTAAGGGTTTGTTGAAAATCGCAGGATTTCCGCTCCCGGAAACAGCGGCGCATGAAATAAATCTGACTCCCAAAAAGTCAGTAAAAAAATATTATGCTCCGGCGGGCGGCATGATTCAAAATCGAGTGCAGTTGGGGAGTGTTGTCAAAAAGGGCGATCGGCTTTATCAAATTCTCAGTTTTCACAAGAATGGGGAACTTCCGAGTGTAGTTGAAGTTGGCGCTGAGTCGGATGTTTTCGTTTTTGATGTCTCTACCAATCAGTCGGTAAATCAAGGAGAGTATGTATTATCTGTGATGGCAGATTGATATCCTCCGGGTTTGTAGTGAGGACTTTAGTCCGCAGATAGATGCGGACTAAAGTCCTCACTACGAACCTTTTTTGGCAATTGATTTACGGTTGGATGAAAATGCCGATCGCATTGTGGACTCTCGCAGCAGTAGACGGCGGGCGATCGAGCAAACTCCCTCCCAAATACAAACTCGTCGAACTTCCCCCATCCAAGTTTAAAGCCTCCACAGCGCCCATTTGCTGCAAGATCTGCGCCAGTTCCGCGAAATTTGGGCCGGCCCCGCCCGCGCGGTTGTGCACCGCTACGATTAGCAAATTTCCCGCAGCAGTTCGCCCGATCGCACTCCGAATCGCCGTCTGTCGAACATACGCATCGCTAAACCCTTCCGCCTTAGCATCCAAAGCAATTAGACTGTTTTGTACCAACACCGGGCCGCCACCGAGAATGTAAGGAAAACGATTTAAATCAGCCGGAATTGTGTTAGTTTCCAAACGCAATAAAGTGCCATCAGACAATTGAAAAGCCACCGACAAATCGGAACGCAAAGCCAAAAGATAACCGTTCGCGGGAATCGGGAAATTGGTTTTTCCCGCCGCACCCCCGGGAGATTGGCTGACAACACGCGCGGCGAAGCTATCCCCTAGGGAATCGCCCGCAACTGTCACAACTATTTCATCGTCGGAAAACGGAGTATAAGTCGCTCCCCAATCGGAATTGTAGCGACCGATTCCCGATTCCACGTAGGCACTATTTAACTGTGAAATAGACAAAGGTTGATTCGCCGGAGTTATTAAAGTTTCTTGCAAAGTCAAACGATCGATCGCAAATTCTCCGCGATCGTTCCAGGCGATCGCCCCACGATTCAAGATCGGGCCGTTCAGCCATTTATTGTCCCGCCGAATCGCGCCTAAAGCTAGTCGATTGATGCGATTGAAAAATCCGGCGTTAATTGCAGCAGCCGTTCCCGAAAGCTCGGCTGTTTGCAGTAAAGGTGCACTGCCTTTTTCGGTCGGCGGATTGCTCAAAAGCGGTCTAATTTTGACGCCAGATTGACGTGGATTTACTTCTAAGGAATATACGGGAAAACGCGCTGTTCCTAAATTTTGATACTGCTGTCTCCATCGAACTCCCGCCGCCCAAGCAATGTCTTTTTCTACTAAGGAATCCGGTCGAATGTCGATAACTAATCGATGGGGATTTCCTAAACTGAAAACTTGCGGGCGCCAACCTAAGGGAATTTGTACTTTGATTCTGGTTTGATTCCCCGCAGGTTCGACTTTGAGCGATCGCAATTGTTGGCTGGTTGCAAAAATGCGCTCGCCCAAAGTGCGATCGACCTTGGCATCGATCGCGATCGACCATTCTTGACTGGCGATCGCCTGTACGGGCGCGATTTGCTGCGAGAGCGCGGGTTTTGTCGGGTCGTCTGGTGTTTCGAGGTTTGGTGCTGGGGGCGCGATTTGCTGCAAAATAGCGGGTTTTGTGGGGTCGTCTGTTGGCGATGGACTTGGTGTATCCACAAAGTTAACTTGCCACGGGGCGGCGCGATCGAGATCTAGAACAATGCGATCGCCCGTTTCTCTCGCTGATTGCCGAATTCCGGTGACATTTGCAGGTTGAGATGCGATCTTTAGGAGATTATTGTCGATCGATATTTGCCAGCCAGCAAGTTTAGCAAAATCTGTAATATCTAAGTAACGATACGGGCCTGTCGATCGGGCTGTCAAACTTTGAGTATTAGTTAAAGATACGGAAAACCACTGTACAGGTTGTTTGGTACTGTCGGCGGTGGACAGCAAATCGACTCCAGCAGATTGCATTAAGCCAACATCAGCAATCCAAGTTCGGAAATTAGTAGAAGTGTTATTTATTGGCTGCTGAGTCCAAGCTAAGGGCAAAATCCTGCCGTTGAGGGAGACTTGGCGGCCTTGTAAAATTCTGGCAACCGGCGGTATAGATTGAGTCATCTGTATTCCAGTCGTCTTGAGACGACTTTCGCTATTATAAGGGGGTTTTAACCCCTGGCGGGCTGTGGAAGCATCGATCGGCCCAGCCTTCTCCCCCTCCCCTGTACTCTCACTCTTCATCTCTTGAGCTCTCCCCGCCAGATTCCACACCGAGCAAAGGACGATCGCCAGTACGGGCGAAATCGAGACTGACAACATCCACAGCCAAACACTCGATCGCCGGATGTTAGATGCTAATAGCCGTTTTTGTCTGTGCATTTTTTTACTTCGGGAAACATAAAACCATTAACCTTCAAAAACGTCGCCCGTACAGCACAATGGTGAAAAAATGTAATTTTATTGGATAAATTTAATTTTTGGGGCTGTGTAGTTTGCTGTAGTTAGCTGCATAATATAAGGCAGGGTTTCATTGGTTGTGAACCGCGCTGCTAAAAAAAACATTGCACCTACTCACCTAGCGGGCAGGTGGTTTTTGTGTAGGAGGCCGCTGACGAACGCAACTCAATACCGCAGCGAGCAAAATAAAGCTAGAGTTACTATCTACCAGTGTTCCCTGCAAAGCTATCTAGCGGACTCAGGAAAAACAAGACAAAAAACTCGTGAAGTGCAGCTATCCCAACCGGATTCGCCCGCAATCTATCTAGTTGCTGGGTGGCGATTTCCCAAAGCATCACTGCTTTGAATAGCAGGTTATTGTAGGAGACATCTCTGAAGCGATGCGATCGAGATAATTTAGAATCTCCAAACAGGGTTTCCACGTTACGTAAAGGTAGCATCTACGTAAATTTTGACCGAATCAGCTTGCTATGTGCTGTTTTAAGATTTACTAGACTTCCACCGCTCGGCAGCATTCTCTCTCCGAGCTATAAAAACAAATCAACCACACAATCACAGAAATAACATTCAATCAACATGGGTAACACGATCGATCGAAACAGCAACGTGCATCAGACTGAGCGAGGAACTCCATTTGCCGGCCAAAACTGGTTAGTGGAAGAAAGAGATGCTTGCGGTGTGGGGTTTATTGCCAATCAAAGTGGCGAAGCTACCCACTCACTGATTCAAAAAGCCCTCCCAGCCTTAACTTGTCTGGAACACCGGGGCGGTTGCAGCGCTGACTCCGATTCCGGCGACGGTGCGGGTTTGATGACGGCAATTCCTTGGGAATTGTTGCATACTTGGTTTTCTGAACAAGGAATTGTCCCTCCACCACAGGAAAACTGCGGCGTGGGAATGATGTTTTTGTCTCAAGATGAAACTCAAGCGAATACCGCGCGGCAGGTGGTTGAAGAAGTTGTGAAAGCACGCGGTTTCACTGTGGTGGGATGGCGGAAAGTTCCCGTGGTACCGTCGGTTTTGGGCCCGCAAGCGCGGGAAAATCAACCTCAAATCGAACAAATCATCGTAAGTTCACCCAACTTGCAGGGAGATGATCTCGACAGACAGCTATTTCTCGCCCGCCGCACCATCGGACACTCGCTATCGGATCGCCCTGGCTTCACTCGTCAAGAATTTTATAGTTGCTCTTTTTCCTGCCGCACGATCGTCTATAAAGGCATGGTGCGATCGGCCGTACTCGGAGAATTTTACCTCGATCTGAAAAATCCCGCTTATAAAAGTGCCTTTGCCGTCTATCACCGCCGCTTCAGCACGAACACGATGCCCCGCTGGCACCTCGCCCAACCCATGCGCTTGCTGGGACACAATGGCGAAATTAACACGCTGTTGGGCAATATTACTTGGATGACGGCGCGACAAGCCAATTTATCTCATCCAAATTGGAGTCAAGCCGACATCGACACGTTCAACCCAATTGTCAATCCCGACAGCAGCGATTCGGCAAACTTGGACAACGTGATGGAATTGTTGGTGCATTCCGGGCGCACTCCCCTGGAATCGCTGACAATTATGGTGCCCGAAGCCTACAAAAATCAGCCGGATTTGGCGACATATCCCGAAATCGTCGATTTTTACGAATATTACAGCGGCATTCAAGAACCTTGGGATGGCCCGGCGCTGCTGGTATTTAGCGACGGGAAGCAAGTAGGTGCTACGCTCGATCGCAACGGTTTGCGTCCGGCCCGCTACTGCATTACTAAAGACGGTTTGGTAATTGTCGCCTCCGAAGCCGGAGTTGTCGATATTCCCGAAGCAGATATCGTCGAAAAAGGCCGCTTGGGGCCCGGACAAATGATTGCAGTGGACTTGCAAACCCAGGAAATTCTCAAAAACTGGCAGCTAAAACAGCGGATTGCGAAGCGCCACCCCTACGGCGAATGGCTGAAACAAAACCGCGAAACTCTGCAACCTCAGCCTTTTGCGGAAACAGCAACCCTCGACTCGCAAGCACTGTTAGCAACCCAAACTGCTTTCGGCTACACGGCCGAAGATTTGGATATGGTAATTGTCGATATGGCGAGTTCGGGAAAAGAACCGACTTTCTGCATGGGCGACGATATTCCCTTGGCTGTGTTGTCCGAAAAGCCTCAGTTACTTTACAACTATTTCAAACAACGGTTCGCTCAAGTGACAAATCCGCCGATCGACCCCTTGCGCGAGGGAATGGTAATGTCGCTGACAATGAATATGGGTTTGCGCGGCAATTTACTGCAAGCAACACCGGAAAATGCCAAGCTGCTAAAAATTGATTCGCCGGTACTCAACGACGGTGAACTGTCTTTCTTAAAAGACCAAAAGTCTTTCCCCGCAACGCAACTGTCAACGCTTTACAAAATTACTTCCGGGCCTGCTGGCTTACAAAGCGCAGTCGAGCAACTTTGTCAAGATGCTGTTAAATCGGTGCGCGACGGTTCGAGAATTCTGATTTTGAGCGATCGACCATCGCAGGAAAAAGGCGAATCTGCTGCTGTGGGATTGAGTGATGAATGTACTTATATTCCGCCCTTGCTAGCAGTTGGTGCGGTTCACCACCACTTAATTAACGTCGGGATGCGGATGCAAACTTCGCTGGTTGTGGATACCGCCCAGTGCTGGAGCACTCACCACTTTGCTTGTTTGATTGGTTACGGCGCGATCGCAGTTTGCCCTTACTTGGCGTTGGAAAGCGTGCGCGGCTGGTGGTTTGACACCAAAACTCAAAACTTGATGGAACACGGCAAAGTTCCCAAGATTACGGTGACTGAGGCTCAAGCTAAATACCGCACAGCGGTGGAAAACGGCTTGCTGAAGATTATGTCGAAAATGGGAATTTCGCTGCTGTCTAGCTATCAGGGGGCACAAATCTTTGAGGCGATCGGGCTTGGCGCCGATTTGCTCGATTTGGGCTTCAAAGGCACTGTTTCCCGCATCGGCGGTTTGAGTATCGCGGAACTTGCTAACGAAGTAATGTCTTTCCACTCTCAGGCTTTCCCCGAATTACTCCAGAAAAAGCTGGAAAACTTCGGCTTCGTGCAGTATCGGCGGGGTGGCGAATATCACATGAACAGCCCAGAAATGGCAAAGGCTTTGCACAAAGCTGTCGCTACATTTAAGGCTGAGACTAACGGTAACGGTAACGGTAACGGGGCTGACGCAAAAACGGCTTACGACCATTACGAAGTTTACAAGCAACAGCTCGAAAACCGCCCAGTCACGGCTTTGCGGGATTTGCTCGACTTTGCGAGCGATCGCCCTTCCATCCCCATCGAAGAAGTCGAATCTGTAGCAGATGTTGTCAAACGCTTCGCCACCGGCGGAATGTCTCTCGGCGCTTTGTCCCCGGAAGCCCACGAAACTCTGGCGATCGCGATGAACCGCATCGGCGGCAAATCCAACTCCGGCGAAGGTGGCGAAGACCCGATCCGATACAAAGTGCTGAACGATGTGAGTGTGGCGGGTTTCTCACAAACCCTACCTCACTTAAAAGGTTTGCAGAACGGCGATACAGCCTGTTCGTCAATCAAACAGGTAGCTTCCGGGCGTTTCGGCGTCACTCCCGAGTACCTGATGAGCGCCCGACAAATCGAGATTAAAGTCGCACAAGGTGCGAAACCGGGTGAAGGCGGTCAATTACCGGGGCCGAAAGTGAGCGAGTACATTGCCTATTTGCGCCGATCGAAACCGGGTGTGACTTTGATTTCGCCACCTCCCCACCACGACATTTATTCGATCGAGGATTTGGCGCAGTTGATTTTTGACTTGCATCAAATCAATCCGAAAGCAGGGGTTTCGGTGAAGTTGGTGTCGGAAGTCGGCATCGGAACTGTCGCAGCGGGCGTCGCTAAGGCAAATGCCGACGTGATTCAAATTTCTGGCCACGATGGCGGCACCGGTGCGTCACCACTGAGTTCGATCAAGCACGCAGGTTCTCCGTGGGAACTCGGATTGACGGAAGTTCACCGAGTGCTGATTGAGAACAAGTTGCGCGATCGAGTTTTACTGCGCGTTGACGGTGGCTTTAAAAGCGGTTGGGATGTAATTATCGGCGCTTTGATGGGTGGCGAAGAGTACGGTTTCGGCACGGTAGCAATGATTGCCGAAGGCTGCATCATGGCTCGCGTTTGCCACATGAATAGCTGTCCCGTGGGCGTCACAACTCAACAGGAACACTTGCGGAAACGGTTCCCCGGAACACCGGAACACGTTGTGAATTTCTTCTATTTCGTAGCAGAAGAAGTGCGGAGTTTGTTGGCAAAGTTGGGTTATAAGTCGATCGCAGATATCATCGGCCGCGCCGATTTGCTGAAGATGCGCGAAGGGGTGAAACTAACTAAAACCCAAGCGATTAATTTGGATTGTTTGACCAAGTTACCGGATACTAAGGACGATCGATCTTTCTTAGTCCACGGCGATATTCACAGCAACGGCCCAGTCTTAGACGATGATTTGTTGGCGGATGCTGAGATTCAAAGTGCGATCGCCAATCACGGCACTGTCAGCAAGAGCGTAAACTTGGTAAATACCGATCGCACTGTAGGAGCGCGTTTATCAGGTGCGATCGCACTGCAACACGGCAACACAGGCTTTACCGGTGAGATCGTCCTCAACTGCACGGGTAGCGCGGGCCAAAGCTTCGGCGCGTTCAACTTACCTGGGATGACGCTGCGACTGTCAGGCCAAGCTAACGACTACGTTGGTAAAGGGATGCACGGTGGCGAAATCGCGATCGAACCCCCGGCTGGTGCAACTTATGATGCTGCCGAAAATGCGATCGTCGGCAACACCTGCTTGTACGGCGCGACAGGCGGCACCCTGTTAGCAGCGGGTAAAGCCGGCGAAAGGTTTGCAGTACGCAACTCAATGGCGAAAGCAGTCATTGAAGGCGCGGGCGATCACTGTTGCGAGTACATGACAGGCGGCGTCATTGTCGTCTTAGGAAAAGTCGGCCGCAACGTCGGCGCTGGAATGACAGGCGGCTTGGGTTATTTCCTCGATGAAGATGGCAATTTCCCAGCGCACGTCAACGGAGAGATTGTGAAGATGCAGCGGGTTTCTACGGCCGCTGGGGAGGCGCAATTGAAGGAGTTAGTTGAGATGCAGCGCGATCGAACTAACAGCCAAAAAGCCGCGAAAATTCTCGCAAATTGGTCGGAATACTTGCCGAAGTTCTGGCAAGTCGTGCCGCCAAGTGAAGCGAATTCACCGGAAGCTTCCGAGCAAAAGATTGCTGTGAAAGCCTAATTTTGCAGCAAGTTAATTAGATGAGGGGCGACACGAGTCGCCCCTTTTTTGAATCTACGGGACTTACGCATTGGTAGTAAAAAACCCAATTTTGCACAAAACCCAAAAAACCCTCTTGCTCCCCCCCTTGCCAAGGGGGGGCTGGGGGGGGTTAAAACGCCAAAGAACCAACAAAAAAACCCTCTCTTGCTCCCCCCTTGCCAAGGGGGGCTGGGGGGGGTTAAAAAAGACTCAGCAACAACAAAAAACCCTCTCTTGCTCCCCCCCTTGCCAAGGGGGGGCTGGGGGGGGTTAAAAGACTCAGCAACCAACGAAAAACCCTCTAGCTCTAGCTCCCCCCCTTGCCAAGGGGGGGGCTGGGGGGGGTTAAAAAAGACTCAGCAACCCACAAAAAACCCTCTAGCTCTAGCTCCCCC
>NZ_JAUBUN010000023.1:64081-122514 GCF_036702665.1 Microcoleus sp. Aus8_D2 | reverse complement strand
GGTCATTGGTCATTGGTCATTTTACCCGCTCGCGAAGTCGAAGGGTGGTCATTGGTCATTGGTCATTGGTCATTGGTTATTGGTCATTTTACCCGCTCGCGAAGTCGAAGGGTGGTCATTGGTTATTGGTAATTACGGATTAGTAATTGAGGATTGGTCATGCCCCATGCCCCATGCCCCATGCCCCATGCCCCATTCCCCATTCCCCATTCCCCATTCCCAATCTAAAATCATTATGAGTTATTTGCTTAATTTCCTGAATATTGGAGCAATTATATTTTTGCTGGGATGTTCGCCGGCTTTACCTGTCGCGAATTCTTCTGGTGTTACTGGTACTTTGGCGTCGCAGTCTCCGACGGCGACAACATCCGGTCAAGTTTTGCCGCTTTCTGCTAGAGCTCGGATTGCCGATCGCCCAATTGAACTTGAAGTCGCTAAAACATCCGAACAACAGGCTATGGGTTTAATGTACAGAACTTCTTTGGCCGATGACAGAGGAATGCTGTTTGAGTTTAAACCCGCACGCTGGGTCAATTTTTGGATGAAAAATTGCAAGATTTCTCTGGATATGATTTTTCTGCGGGATGGAGTAGTTGAGGCTATCTGGGCCGAAACACCTCCTTGTACAGCCGATCCTTGTCCCACCTACGGGCCCAACACTCCTGTCGATCGAGTGATCGAGCTCCGGGGCGGGCGGGCTGCGGAACTTGGCCTCAAAGTGGGCGATCGGATTGAAATCGAGTTTTTCCAGTAACAATTCCGGCATTTTCAGGGCTTACACATGGGGCTAGAAACCCGGTTTATCAAAGAGATGGGTCTAAAACCCCGTCCTTCTAGGACGGCTCCTCTTCTAACAGGCGATCGATTGCATCTCTAAGTTTTTCTTGCCAGTTGGGAATAGCCATCAAAGCTTCTCTCTGTCCTTTTCTTCCCTTAAAGCAAATGGGAGTCTTTTCTAAGGGGCTGTCGCTAGTGAAACCTAATTTGTTGTTTTTCCTGAAAGTCATTGCCAAATTCAATAGCAGTTGGTATACTGACAGTAGCACTAAATCGGAAGACATGAAAGCAAGATTCCAGTACAGATTCTATCCAACTACTCAACAGCAGCGGAGTTTGGCTCAACTGTTTGGGTGTTGCCGGGTTGCCTGGAACGACGCTTTAGCTTTAAGTAAGTCCAGCAAATATCCGGGTTACAATACTTTGGCTAAAATTCTTACTCAATCTAAGAAAACAGCCGAAAGAGAATGGCTAAACAGTGTATCTTCTGTGCCTTTACAACAGTCGCTAAAACAGCTAGAAACCGCTTATAAGAATTACTTTGACTCGCTAAAAGGTAAGCCCAAAGGCAAAAAGTTCGGTCAACCTAGGTTTAAAAAAAAGACCAACAACCAGTCTGCGACCTTTGTAAAATCTGGTTTTCATGTCAAAGGTACAGGTGTTTACCTTGCTAAAATAGGCGTTGTCAATCCTATTTCGCCATTGAGAACTGCCATCCGAGCCAAGCTCGGTAACTGTCATTAAAGATTGTGCTAATCGCTATTTCCTGAGCTTTGTAGTAGAACGGCAGCACAAGCAAGTCGAACCGCTACAAGCAAGTATAGGTATTGATTTGGGGCTTAAAACCTTTGCGGTAATGAGCAACGGTGAAACAGCCATCAGCCCAGACTACAAGGCGTTAGACCGCAAGATACGCAGGCTCCAAAAGAAACTAGCCCGTCAACAAAAAGACTCCAACCGCCGGAATAAAACCCGCCTGCAAATAGCCAAGCTGCACAATCAGATTGCCGATACCCGCAAGGACTTCTTGCACAAACTGTCAACTAAGGTAGTAAGTGAAAACCAAACTATTGTCTTGGAAGACTTGAACGCGTCAGGAATGGTCAAAAACCGCAGACTTGCCAGAGCAATTAGCCTGCAAGGATGGAGAGATTTTAGGGTATTGTGTGAGGCTAAGTCGGAGAAATATGAGCGGAAATTTGTGGTAATTAGTCGGTGGGAGCCTCCTTTGCCAAGTTTGCTCAGAATGCGGTTTTAAGTGGGGAAAACTCGACTTGTCGGTGCGCTCCCTCAAGTGTTTGAATTGCGGAACCGAACACGATCGCGATTTAAATGCCTCAAGAAATATAAAAAAAGTCGGGACAGGGCATTGCCACGACTCGCTTTCGGACACAGAGACAGGGTAAGACTTCCCTTGGGCAGCGCCAGTCAGTGAAGTGTCAAGAATCCCCACGCCTTTAGGCTGGGGTGTATGTCAAGAGTGCATTTCTGCTTCCCAGTCGCAAAATTTAGTAGAAACCAGGTTTCTGAACTCACTCCCCATCGGACCCTCTCCATCGGACCCTCTCCCCTGTTCAGTTCCGGCTGAGTTCGGATTCGAGAAAACCTCAAAAAATTCATAAACTTTACAAAAATTCATAAAATCTGTTAAAGTCTTAATGTAAGATGCAGCACAAAGACCAAAAGATTTGCTAGGATGTCAATCTCAGTCAGTCTGGGCTTGAGCTTGTTTGCAGAAGCTGTAAATTGTTGGTCGCAGGTATGAGACGAGTCAGCGACTCGTTACCAATCCTGAGAGACGATGCTCAGCCGTTCGGGCTCCTGGCGCGAAAAGAAATTCTCTGGAACTTCTGAGGTTCGACCTAAATCTACTAAACCTATCGGAAGTAAAATTATACGAGCAAAGTTTATTGGCCAAGTTAACTTCTGGTAGCAGCTTGAGGTTCGATCGAAATATCTAACCAATTTTGCGGCAGTAGATTTGCGGATTCTGCATTTTGGCAGATGAAGTTAAACTCGGAACCTGGTTTAGTAGTTGTAGGTAGCATAATTTCTTCAGATTCAGGCTGCAAAATGCCGAGGTATTCAGTTTCGGTTCGATCGCGATCGATCGCTCGCTCGGGCCAGCAGCAGCAACGCCGTGCAAAACCTTTCGCTTTTTGGGAAAGGTTGGCTTTATAGTCGCACTCAGCAATAATTTTGGCATTTTCAACAACCGCTAATACTGTTTTAACAGCTATCGACGGTTAAAAGACAGATTTAAAACTGGCTTATTACTAATCAAAAACATCAGGTTCGCATCAGAAAATGGTGTCCTATACATGGAGACAAAATTACATGGCACCCGCAACATACACTAGATTAATTCGATTTTTACAAGAAGATTTGGCGATTTCTCCCGCGTCCATCGCTGTCGCCGAACGTGGCGGTGACAAACAGCGGCAGCGCGATCGAGACCCGAATTCCTTGCCGATGGTTCTGTGGCAATACGGTTTAGTCACTCTCGATCAGTTGGATAAAATCTTTGATTGGTTGTCTCAAGCATATTAAAAGGATTTTAGATTTTCGATAAAATCCAAAATCCTTTAATAACTGAGATTAGGATTCAGCCAAATGTTTCGCCGCAGCGGCGATGCCGGCACCAGGAGTGTAGCCTTCATGGCCCAATTCTTGCAGCACAACTTCCAGGGCGGAAATTGCGGCTAGAATATCGCGATCGCACACAAAGCCCAAATGACCGATTCGGAAGATTTTACCTTTCAAATGGTCTTGTCCGTCGGCGAGAGCAATGTCAAATCTCTTTCTCATCAAAGTCCGAATTTTTTGAGCGTCTACGGATTCTGGCGGCATTACTGAGGTAATTGCAGGGCTAGCGGCACCGTCAGCCGCGAACAACGGCAAACCCAAAGCTTGTACAGCCGCGCGAGTAGTTGTCATTAAGCGTTTGTGCCGCGCGAAAACGTTTTCTAACCCTTCTGCTTTCATGATTTGCAGGGATGCTTGCAGAGCAAAAAACATATTGACCGGCGGAGTAAAAGGAGTCGTATTTTTGGCTGCGTCTTTGCTATATTTGCCCAAATCCAAATAATAGCGGGGAAGTGTCGCAGTTTTGTAAGCTTTCCAAGCTTTCGGACTGACGGCCACAAAACCCAAACCTGGGGGAATCATATAAGCTTTCTGAGAACCTGAAGCAATCACATCTATGCCCCAAGCTTCCATCGGTACGCTGACAGCACCTAAACTGGTGACAGCATCGACCATAATCAAAGCTTCGCCGTGGGCTTTCACGTGGCGGTTGATGGTTTCTAAGTCGTTGAGAACGCCGGTAGAGGTTTCCGAGTGAGTGATGATGACAGCTTTGATTTGCTTCTCGGTATCTGCTTCGAGTTTTTCGCGGAAGTCTTCGGGGTTTAAAGGTTGGCCCCACTCAGCTTTGACGATTTCGGCGTTTAAACCGTAAGCTTGTGCAACTTCAGCCCAACGTTCGCCAAATTTGCCGTTGCATCCGACTAAAACTCGATCGCCCGCACTCAAGAAATTAATTATCCCAGCTTCCATCGCGCCGGTACCGGAAACTGTCAAACTCAGCACGTCGCCGCTGGTTTGGTGCAGCCATTTCAGGTTTTCGGTACATTCTGCAAAAATCGCGTCAAATTCCTTGCTGCGGTGGCCCATCGGGTGTTTGGCCATCGCCAACAACGCCGCTTCGGGCACCGGTGTCGGGCCCGGAATCATCAGCATTAACTTGTTGTCCATGATATTGTCCTAACTTTTTCGGTGGGAGTTAATAGGATAAATCTAATACGATACGTCACCTCGGTACTCTAAGTTTTTTAACTTTTAACTCCGCTGTGGTTAGTTTCATTTAAAGACCAGCGGTGTTCTACCGCTAAGTTCGATCGCTCGCAGCTTTGTTCTAATTGCTTTTGAATGGCCAGGGCTTTACGCAGGGTAATAATAAGCTGGTGTACTTGTTGCTGTTGGGGCGATTGTGGACTGACAGCCAACATCGTTTTGCGTTCTAACAATTGAAGTAGCAATTCATAATGAATGTACGAAGGCAGGGGAATTGGTTCCATGAAAGCTAACATACCTCAGCGAACCGACACCCCATTGCAATTGCATGGGGCATCATCAGAAAAATGGGTAGAAACCCCATCCTTATAGGACGGCTTTATATTCCCTTTCGGGAAGGAGGGGTATAGTTGCCCCTCCGTGGAGATATGGTTGTCTCCAAAACTCCCTTGCGGGGTAATGTTAGCTTCGCCAATGTTTTGAGAGCTTTTTAGGCTAAAAGCACTGTTCCAGTGACCTTAGAACTGTTTAACTTTCAACGATAGAGCGGAAAACTAGCTTCGCATTCTCCGGTATCATGACTCAAAAAACGTAGTCAGTTAAGACGCTTGGCTGGTCAGAACGGCTTGGCAAGATTTCTCTTACAAGCCTCATGCCGTCTGGGCTGAGGTTCCTGACAGGTGAACATTAGATGCCTGATTTTTTATCGGTTTGCTAACCGTACAAAAACCCCTGCTTTGCCGATCGAATGTTCGGGGCTGGGTGCGTTGGCAACGCTAAATTTGGCGATCGACTGGCGAGAGCGAATAGATTTAATTGCTTTCTGGCAAAATATTTCTACGCAATATAGCTGTGAGTGCTATTTTTTTTTCAGTTAAGCGCTGGAGTCGATGCGGGCTAGAAATGCTGATTATTTACCTACTCCATCAATTTTTATCAGAATTCGGGGGTGTTTGTCAAGCAGTCTCGCCTTTGGTGATGGGGGGATGCGCCTGGGCCAGGGAGGCTAAGGCGGCGCCCGGATCGAGTTGTTTGACTAAGGATTCGCCGATGAGGACGGCTTGGACTCCGGCCTTGGCAACTTGGCTGAGGTCGTCGGGAGTGTGGATTCCTGACTCGCTGACGGTGAGGATATTTTTTCCTTGGATTGCGGTTTGGCGCGAGGCTAAAAGCTGACTGGTGGTTTCGAGGCTGACGGAAAAGTTTTCGAGGTTGCGGTTGTTGATGCCGATCAGGTTGACTCCTTCTAAGGTTAATACTCGATCGAGTTCTTCTTGAGTGTGAACTTCGATTAAAGCGGTCATGCCTAAAGTCTTGACAATTTTCACAAAGTATTGTAAGTCTTTGTCAGATAAGATAGCTGCGATTAACAATACAGCATCGGCGCCGTTAATCCGAGCGAGATAGATTTGGTAGGGATAGATAATAAACTCTTTGCAAAGTAGGGGCAAATCGACGGCGGCACGAATTTTAGAGAGGTTGTCGAAACTGCCTTGAAAGAACTTTTCATCGGTGAGTACGGAGATGCAACTAGCGCCATTTTCTTGGTATGCTTGGGCGATCGCCACTGGATCGAAATCTTCGCGAATTACGCCTTTGCTGGGGGAAGCTTTTTTGACTTCGGCGATGATTGCTGGTGCGGTTTTACCGTTTTTAAGCGCGCCGAGGAAGTCGCGCACGGGCGGTGCAAAGGGGAGTCTTTTGTGAAGTTCGGCTAAGGGCGTGCGAGATCGCTTTTGGGCTACTTCAACCTCTTTTTGCCAGACGATTTCTTCGAGGATGTGCCGGGGCTTGGAGTCTGGTACGGCGATTTCGTAGCTGAGGTAGAGTACGGAGACTGAGGTACTGGGCGGACGGCGGCGGATTTGAAGCATGGTAAGGGGGAGAAAGGGCGATCGCGACAAGTTTCAATCTATTATATAATAGAAGTCTCTATTACGATTAATTGAACAGAAACAACCTCGGATTGACATGAAAAAACTTTCCCAAGGCCTCAGCTTGTTTTTGGGTAATTTCTAGCTGGTTATTAAGGATTTGAGTTACTATCTCAATTGTATCCATAATTTCTACTAAATCCGCTGGCTCTAGATTTCTAGCATCCATCAAATGAAGAAGTCTTGAGTGGGGAGTTGAAGCATTTATTTGATAATGTGTTTCTTCAAAATCCTCAATTAGTTTGACTAAGAGTTCTAGGATAGTATCTTCTTCGGGAGTTAGATTGTTCCGAGAAAGCAAGCTTTCAACTATTTCTAAAAATATCTCGTTTTCATCTTCATTTTTGATGATTCGCGGTTGATATTGAGATAGCAGGCTGCTGTACTTGTCAGAGTCAAACATTTAGCGATCATTCAGATGTTGTGCAGATACCTAATATTATCAAATTTAAGGGCGATCGGCCAAAACCCAAAATCTAAGAAACCGGGTTTTTTGCTAAATCACCGACTGTAACGAAAGATTCTCGAAAAAACCCGGTTTCTCGCCACACCCAAAATAATTCCCAATCTAAAATCGAAAATTGTCGCACATTCCCGTCGCCAAAATCCTCGCGCTAACCCGCAAGTCCGCCGGGGGTTGAAAACCCCCGTCTCATAGCGAAAGTCCTCGCTCAAGAGGACTGAAAAGCCAATTCAATAAACAAAGGTCGATCGCACATTTCCAAATTCCCGATTATTCACTGTAGGGAAACGGCATTGCCGTGTCCTGACCGGGATTTGCTATATAATTTTTATGACTCACTGTTTGGGCGAAAATAGTTAGTTTTGACATACTCTTTTAGTACGGGCCCAAGGGTGAAAAATGTACGACGATCGCCCTCCTGGATTTTTTCAATTAATGAACGCCGTCCCAAGGATTGCAGAACTTGCAAAAATTGCGATCGAGATAATTGCATATTTTCTCGCTGTTTGGCGATGGAAACTGGCGCGGTTTCACTTGCTAGCCATGACATCACCTGTTTTTCTGATTCGGATAAGCGATTAAATGGCTGATGCAGTAAAGATTCTAAATCGCCTAAAAATAGTGTATCATCAGACAAAAGTTCAGAGATGTTGCCGTCCAATAAATCTTGAATCATTGTCGCAACTATTTTTAACCACAAGGGATTGCCTCTGTATTGTTCAATTAATTCTGACCATTTTTCATCTTCTGCTAAACCTTTTTCTCTGAGGATTTCCCCCGCGCCCGCACCTAAACCATTGAGTTGTAAAGAGCGAATGGGTTGATTTTTGCCTTCTAATGCGGCGATTTCTCTAGGTTTTTCCGAACTGAGTAGGAGTAAGCAACTATTGTGAGATAATTCTCCTACTTGTCTCAATAGTGTGCCGTAATCTTCATATCCAGGTTGGTAATTGCCAGCGAGTTCTCCGCTGCTATTGATATTTTGTACATCATCAAGTATCAGCAGACAGCGGTATTTTTGCAAGTAGTCCAGTAGGGGCAATCCTCCCGTGGTTGCCCCATCATCTTGGGCGGGCACGCACCATTCATCACCTCTACAGAGGAATTGAATTATATTTGTTTGAAGTATTGACAGGGGTGGAGATGTGGCGAGACTTCGCCAGATGATGAAATCGAATTCATGTTTGATTTGTTCGACAAGTTGGGCGGCGAGTGCTGTTTTGCCAATGCCGACTATGCCTAGTATGGCGAGTAGGCGGGTGTTTTCGTGTAGAATCCACTGTTTGAGCGTTGTGAGTTCGGATGTGCGATCGAATAAAACTCCAGATTTAGGCATTTCACCTAAATATTCGCGCACTTTGGGTTTGGCGTTGCCTTTATTCAGAGGTTCTTCATCGGGTGGTGAGTTGGGGACTTTTGGGGAATGTGACGTATCTCCACAGAAGTTGACGTTACCAATGTGTACAAAATCTTTTTTATTAAAGTTCCAGACATTTGAGAATTTTACTCGCTCCAATGCAACTCTAAAATTGGATTTATTGACTTCTTCGCCTAATATTTTTGAAAATAGCTTCCATAATTCCGATGCAACATCCTTGACGTGACCTTCGGTACAGTGAAATTCATCTGCTATTGTTGAGTATTTTTGACCTTGGAAAGTACCCCGCAGTATCACTTCTTGCAGATTGTCTAAGTGTTTTCCCGTATTGATAAAAACTAGGTCGTCGGCAATTTTTAAGACTTCTTGAACGTCCATAAGTTGCTTTGGTATTAGAGTTTCATCTATTGTATCCGACTTTTTCCGACTTTTTCCGACTTAAATCGGTTGTTTTAGTCCCGACTTTTTCCGACTTGCAAAAATGAAGTTTTTGCAGATGATGTTTACATAAAGATTTCCACTCAACAGGCATAAAAGGTATGAAACGAATTTTAGGTATTTTTGTTCTAGGTTTAACTATTTCGACTCTTGCATCTAACCTCCCAACAAAGGCCCAAAGCAATCAAAACAATGGAAATACTGGTAAGTCTAGTAATATTGCTGCTACTGATGTCCGTGTTTTTCGCAATCCAACGGAAGGAGAGAATATTCCAGTTGATGTAGTAGTAAAAGGCGCTAGTGGACTAAACGAGAGAGCACGTCAGCAAGGTGCCAATGCTTTTTGCAAGGCAAATCAATATACCGAAGCCGTAAGTTTTGATTACGAACGTGATGGTAGCCTCGGCACTATGCAGTGGAATCCAAAAACTAATGAATGGGAATTTTGTGCAAAGTGTACAATGTACTTCACGAAAGTAACTTGTAAGTAAGTCGATTATCAAGCTAGCGAAGCTACAACTAAGTACCGTTATTAAATAACACTTTGTTGTTGTAACAAAGCTACCTTTCTATTTTCCAGGATTGAAATCAGAAAACAGGTAAACTGCTCCCGGCGATCGCCCTTCTATTCTTGAGGTGCGATCGCTCTTTTTTTGAGTATCACTAATTCTGTTTCTCCAACACCATAGGAGATTTTCACCGCTTCAACAACCATTCATCAGACAAGTTATAGTCAGTAGGAAAAATCAAAGTTCTATCTTTGGTCTAATCAAAGAATCGGGCTCGCACACAACCAATGGAATCTCTACCCAATAATTGGGATGAACTTGCTAAATCTTAGCACCTATTCATATAAATAACCTCGCCACCCAACATTTAGAATCCTGTAATTACAAAATAAGAGGTTACTGGGATAGCAATAATAAGTTTTACGAAGAGATTGCTTTGATTCATCCCATTTGTGCTGAGTTAGTTAGTCGATCGCTCGGCACAAATATCATCAACAACCATCCGACTTGTGACTGGATTAAACTTAAATTTTTACTCAAAGCTGATTTATCTGCTAGCGACAACAACGTAGTTAGCGATGATGGCGATGAGGAAGTTGGCGAACTGACTCTGATTTTAGATGCCAATATCAAAGTTATTGATGAAAACTGGCTCATCGATATCGAATCTCCTTTTGTTATTGCCAAAAGTCAGCCGGATTTACAGCATTCTGCTGAAAGTGCGATCGCGAAAGTCGATCGCCCTTGAACTTAAACCTCAACCGCTTTCTGCACCTTACTTTCCATCACCTGCAACGCTTTCGATGCCGCCTCAACTACGCTTGTCCACTCGGAAGATGTAACATACTCCTCATCGGAAGCTTCTGTCCCCAACACCTCAAAAACTAAATCGATAGCCTGACAAACTGCTGCCATCAAACAAGCTTCTTTGTCATTTTCCAGAATTACTCCGATCGTCGCTTCAGGATTTTCTGCCAACACAGTATCGTCGTAAAGAAAATGAACCGTCTCATCAAAACTATCGTACTCAATTCGTGGCGGATAATCGCTCTCTAGCCAAGATTTATGCTGATATTCTCGATCTGCCAAACTGCGGAGAGTTTCTAATAACTCTTCTCTCATTTTCGGGTATTGTACCATACAAGTTTCTCCTGTACTAAGGTGCGTACCAGGTTTGCCACTGCAACCATTCATCTAAAGGGATATGAGCTTCTGTGGGATTATTTTTGATGCTACCGATGATTCGTTGACCGTTTCTCCCGATAACTTCACCATCTTTTCTAAGAATAACATCGCACTCGATCGCTAATGGGCCTTATTCCTGGGCCATCAAAGCAAACTCCCGCAGATTTTTCCCAGCAAAATATCCACCTTCTTTGACCAAATCGCCACTACAAGTCACCGGAATTCTTTCCTGATAAGCTTTCAGTGCCAAAATCAAATCATTTTCCTTCAATTCGAGATAGATTTTTTGCAACTTAGCCACCACAAATCCCATCATCTCAACTTTACCAATTTCCTCCCCTGCTTCACGATCGCATTTGACAACAAATCCTTGGATATCCGTATTTTCTAAACAAGTAATTAAATCGCTTAAAATCTCTAATTGAGAACGCTTTTCACTCAGTTCCAGCTTTTTGACAGCATCTCCCATCCTAGCTGGATAATCCGCAAAGTCCCGCGTCAGAGGTAATGCGATATCAAACACATCTCCCGCATCATTTTTTTTAACCCAAATCACCCCTTTATTGTCATAAATTCGACTGTGTTCTTGCCAGCCATTTTTTTGTAAATATGCTATAATTACATTCACATCCAAATTCTTAAAAATTTCAAAATCCCGTACAGTTACTTTCATGGGATATCTCCTTGGCTAATGCGCTGCATAATGGACTGTAAAGACTCTGCTGTAAACTGATTGCTGCGGGGCAACTCAACAGTCACGCGACTGGTATTTTGAGTTTCTGGCATTCCCCGCAAAGATAACCAGTAGGCACAATGCCTGAGCAACATTTCCTGTTCAGACTGTTGTATCCTTTCCCCGATATTTTCCGGCACTAAAACTACAACCCGCAGGCGGGGAATAAAGGCAGTCACTCTCAAGTCGTTGTAATTTTTGACATTGAGCGGATATCTAACACATTGGGCATTGAGTACATCTCTTGATGTACATTTTAACTGCAATTCGAGGCGGTGCGGCTGTACTGGATCGCGATCGACAGCTTTGATACAGAGGTCAACGCTGTCATAATCATTTTCGGGTTGATCTACCGAACAGCCAGCCACTGCTGCCACAGCGCGGATGTAAGCTTTGCTAAATTGTTCTTTTCGCTGGTTTAGTTCCATTTAAACACAATTATCAAAAGGGCGATCGCGATCGCACATTCCAGTCACCAAACACATCAAACATAGTACCAGCCTCCCGTTGATATAATAAACCCTCGATCCCCCCTAGCCCCCCTTAAGAAGGGGGGGACAAGAGCATTCAAAGCCCCTGTCAAAAAGCAGAAAAATGGATTCCAAAGTCCCCCTTATTAAGGGGGATGAGCGGGGGATCTAGACTCGACTGCAAACGAAATTTCTCAAGGGTTGAGACTTGAGTTGACACGCTTTGGGTAACACCGCCCCTACAAATTAATGACCGCCCGCCGCCCCAGCCGCCCGTTTGAAAGCCTCATCCAACACTTCCGAAAGAGTCGGGTGCGTGTGAACGCGGAATGCTAAAGTGTTCACAGAATCGCGCTGGGCGATCGCATTTGCCGCCTCTTGAATCAAATCCGAAGCGTGCAAACCGAAAATGTGAACTCCCAACAATTCCCCAGTATCTTTCCGGTAAATCACCTTAGCCATACCGTCGGTTTCACCCTCGGCAATAGCCTTGGAATTTCCCTTAAAATAACTCTTGACAGTAGCGACTTCAAACCCTTCGGTTTTTCCTAACTCCTTCGCTGCGGGTTCACTCATTCCCACATAGCTAATTTCCGGGTGAGTAAAAGCTGCCGCCGGGATGCTCAAATAGTCAACTTCGCGACTCCGGCCGCAAATGTTTTCTACAGCAGCAACTCCTTGGGCAGATGCAGTATGCGCTAACATCATTTTGCCATTAACATCGCCGATCGCCCACAAGTTCTGCACGGGTTCTCCCGCCACCAAAACCTGCATCTTGTCGTTCACTGGGATATAACCGCGCATTGTTTCTACGCCCAGAACTTCTAAACCCAAATTCTTGCTGACGGGAACTCGGCCAGTTGCTACTAAACAAGCGTCAACTTCCAAAACTTCGACAACTTCCTTAGTTTTGAAATCAGCTAATTCAATAATTACGGGCGAACCGGGAATAATTTTCTTAGCCAACAAACCCACTTTGGTTTCAATATCGCGGGGTGCAATTAAGACTCGTTCGGCTAATTTAGCAATATCTGGATCGAAAGTCGGCATCAATTGATCGAGAGCTTCAATCATCGTAATTTCGCAGCCGAGAGCTGTGTAAATATCCGAAAACTCTAAACCGATATAACCGCTGCCAATAATTGCAATCCACTTCGGTAGCGATTCCAATCTGACAGCATCGTCGCTAGTAAATACAGTTTTGCCGTCAATTTCTATCCCAGGGGGGACGAAGGGAACCGAACCGGGGGCGAGAATAATATCTTTGGCGGTAATAGTTTTCTCGCCTTTTTCGGTTTCGATGGTGATTTTTTGAGCAGCGGCAATTTTGCCCCAACCTTGGATGACATCTACGTTTAAACGTTTGAGGCTGTTTGTCAAATCGCCGCGTAGTTTGCTAACAATAGTATTGGCGTGATTGGCGATCGAAGAGCGATCGAAATCCACACTTCCCAACTGAATACCCAAAGTCTTGAGGTGGTGGGCATTCCGCATATCCCGCACCCGCCCGGAAGCCGCCAACAGCGCCTTCGAGGGAATGCAGCCGCGGTTGACGCAAGTCCCGCCCATATCACCCGCTTCGATAATTGCCACTTTCAGCCCGCAGCTAACCGCGTGTATGGCCGCCCCGTGTCCGCCCACGCCAGCGCCGATAATTGCTAAATCGTAATCAAATCCTTGAGTCACCTTAAAATCTCCTAATGCCTTTGAAATCTTAGGAATCAAGCAAAAAACACCGTCTATCCGTCCTTTCGAGGTGGCGCATTGCGATCGCAACCCTTGAACAGCGGCAATAGTTGCATAAGTCCTGTGTCCTTATTCTCGACTAGACTAGGGTTAATTAGACAGTAACTGAGATTTTTTCAGGGTGGATGATTTTGAGCTGGGTGTGGCCCAAGTCTCAAATCACTGACTCGGCGGGTGTAAAGTTAAGTACAGATTGATGGCTGACAGGGCCCTTTCGTGTCAACAACCAAGTCAAATGCAGTGCCGGTGTAGTGTTGGATGCTTAGACCCCGATCCCCCCTAGCCCCCCTTCAGAAGGGGGGGACAAGAGGCGATCGGAGTCCCCCAGCCCGATCCCCCTAGCCCCCCTTCAGAAGGGGGGGACAAGAGGCGATCGAAGTCCCCCAAGTCCGATCCCCCCTAGCCCCCCTTCAGAAGGGGGGAACAAAAGGCGCTCAAAGTCCCCCAACAATTAAGCAGGGGGATTTAAGAGGATCGAGACTCGGCAAAATTATTCTCAAAGTCCCCCTTCTTAAGGGGGATGAGCGGGGGATCTGGCCTCGGATAAAAGCGAAATTTCCCAAGGGTTTTAGTTGATTGAGGTTTTGATGTCTAATATCTGCACGTGCCGGCGGGCAGAGTTTCTCGGCAAGTTTTGAAGTCTATGGAGTGGCTTATGATGGAAGACGATGACTTGAAAGATTCACGCCGGGCCTCGGCTCAATCTTTTTTTCAGTCCTTGGATGAATTGTTCGATTATATAGAAGCTTCCAACCCTGATGCGGCACAGCCTCAGTCTCCGTCGCCTCAAGCTAAGTCTCCTAGTGAGTCTGCGAGTCCGCCAAAGAAGGCTAAATCTAAAAAAATTAATTTGTCGGATTTTGAAGATGCGATCGCCGATTTAGAACAGTTTATCCAGAACAAGCGCCAGAAACGCCCGGAATCTAATCAGTAGTGCGACACATTTTAATTAATCTTGTCCGGCAAATGACGGATGATATAAGCTGGCGGGCAATCGCCCTGGCTGGTTTTTGCGTGAGAGTGCGATCGCCCCTACGGTTATACTATTCCCATGTTTGTAGACTTGCAAGGCCCAGTTTCATCAGCCAGTGATTCTGCTGGGTTTCTCTACAATATCGCGAGGAGTATGGCAAACTCAACGAAGCGCCAAAGTGCCTTAACTCTTCCATCTCTCGATCGCGAAACACTGCAAGATGACCCTTTCACCCGCTTTGATGAATGGCTGGACAAAGTAGAAGCAGCGCTAGCACAAAATATTGCCCTGCTTGCCTTAGATGAATTCGAGGCGCTAGATGATGCCATCAGAAAAGGACGTTTTGACGAGCAAGATGTTCTCGGAATGTTGCGTCACCTCATTCAACATCGTCCCCGCTTCAAAGTAATGCTAGCTGGTAGTCATACAATAGAAGAATTTCAGCGTTGGGCTAGCTATTTAATCAATGTCCAAGTCGTTCATATCAGCTACCTAAAAGAACCAGAAGCGCGTCAACTAATTCAGCAACCCGTCTCAGATTTTACCCTGCGCTACGAACCCGATGCAGTCGATCGAGTTTTGCAACTTACCCGCTGTCACCCTTTCCTGGTACAACTCCTCTGCGCTGAAATTGTCGCCCTCAAAAACGAGCAAAACCCCTCTATGCGCCGACTGGCAACTTTAGCGGATGTCGAAGCAGCAATCCCAGAGGCTTTAAGTGTTGGCAGTTTCTTCTTTGCAGATATTCAAAGCAATCAAGTTGATGCAGCAGGATTAGCTATTTTGCAGTTTTTGGCAGCTCAAGGGGAAGGGGGAATCGTCAGGGATAAAACTATTTTGCAAGAGTTTCCTGATGGTTATGATGCTGTCGGTTTGCTTCTGCAACGAGAGTTGATTGAGGAAGTTGGGGATGGTTATTGTTTTCAGGTTGAGTTGATGCGGTGTTGGTTTGCACGGAGTGTCAGATAGTATGGGATTTTAGGGATTAGTAACCTATTTCGGTCATTCCCAGGAACGTTAGCTTTCGCGAGCCGTTCCTCGCAATGACAACCTCTAACCCAAGCGTATTGCTTTTAATAGCAATTTTCAAAAGTATTGCTACCAAATAATACCATTTATAAAAAATCTTGCCACCCTAAAAATTTGGGGTTTGTTTCGTTCACCCAATGTGTAAGGTGCGTCGCTATTAGATTTTTACTCTTTTTTAGAGATTGTCGATAGCGACACACCCTACAGATACTGTTGCATTGATTTTGGAAATTGGTATAATTTTTGGGTTTGTTGGCTCAAATAGTGTCGCGGGTGTGCGTCGCTGTAAGATTTTCAATGTTTTTTTGGTACATCTTTACTTTGACGCACTCTAGAAATATTTCGTTCCTCGCAATGACAAAAAACTTTAACCCAACTGTATTGACGTTGAGCGTGCAGAGAGAACACTGCTGCTCTCCAACTACACCTTCACATATTTTGATAATTATTATACGTAAATTTACGTATGTTTACAATTATTCAATCTCTGCTCTACGTAGGTGGAAAACCCGCTATTTGCAGGGCTGAAAAATTTATCTGAAATTTGTCCGGATCGCAGTCATTGACGATGAAACACTGCTTATCGTGACCGATAAACTATCAAAAAAGCCTAACCCTTTGGTTTTAAGTCACTTCTAATCGTTAATTACTATCAAAAGAGAAGCTATGCCTACTCCATTGAATGGTTCTTTGGGTCAAACCACTAATTTCACTACCGTCAATGATTTAATCACAAAATGGCCTACTGCTGCCCAGAATCAAGGTATTAAACTATCTGGGATAGCTTTTGATGGCGTGGAAACAGATTATCTCGATCCTACTGTCATCGCCAACCTCACCTTACCAACTAATGAAAATCCTAAAAGCTGGTTGAGTTATGGCAGTAGTTTTGGTATTGGTGTCCCTTCTTCCTATGATGGTTGGTTCACCGACCCTAGTAAAATTAGAGCGGAAATCAACTATAATCCCAACACAAATCAATCTCAGGCGCTGAAGCTGAAATGGGGAAATAACCAAGATATCACTAGCGCGACGATCGACCTTAGCACCTTGGGTATCAAAACTAGCCCAGGAGTTGGCGATCAAGGTAATGAAGTTGGTTTGCTACAAATCTTTAATAATGGGACTCTGGTACCAGCCAGCAATTTTACCATCACTCGCCTCAACGCTCCGAGCGCCCAAAAACCGATTACTGTGGGTTCAGATGGAGTGACTTTCACTGGCGATCAGGCCGATGGCAGTTTCCAATTCAAGATAGAAGCCAAGCCTCTCACCAACACTGCTTTTGACGAACTGCGGTTCTCCACCAAAGCCTACGATAGCCCCACCGCTGCCTACACCGCCACCGCCTTCAAAGACGATAGTTCCGACTACCTGGTGCGAAAGATTGACTATCAAGGGACGGCAAATCCGTCTAGCCTTCAGTTTAGCGCCCCAACCTTTAGCGTCAACGAAAACGGGACAGCGGTTGCAGCCGTAACCGTAACGCGCACCGGTGGCAGCGAGGGCGCAGTTTCAGCTACTGTGAACTTGACCAATGGTACTGCTACAGCCCCTGGTGATTACACCGGTACTCCGATCGCTGTCAATTTTGCGGCTGGGGACACTGCACCCAAGACTATTACCATTCCGATTGTCGATGACACTTTGGTGGAAGGTACCGAAACTGTCAACTTAACTTTGGCAAACCCGACAGGTGGTGCAACGATTGGGACGCAAGGTACTGCCACTTTGAGCATAGTGGACAATGACACTCTTCCTCCCAGCAGCCTGCAATTTAGTGCTCCTACCTTTAGTGTGAACGAAGATGGGACGACGAGCGCAGCCGTGACAGTCACTCGTACTGGCAGCAGTACCGCAGCAGTTTCAGCTACTGTGAACCTAGCCAATGGTAGTGCTACAGCCCCTGCTGATTACAACAATAGTCCCATCCTGGTTAATTTTGCCGCTGGCGATTCTGCACCCAAAACCGTTACCATTCCCATTGTTGATGACACTTTGGTGGAAGGTAACGAAACTGTCAACTTAACTTTGGCCAGCCCTACAGGTGGTGCAACGATTGGGACGCAAGGTACTGC
This sequence comes from Microcoleus sp. Aus8_D2, assembly GCF_036702665.1. Taxonomy (NCBI): domain Bacteria; kingdom Bacillati; phylum Cyanobacteriota; class Cyanophyceae; order Oscillatoriales; family Microcoleaceae; genus Microcoleus; species Microcoleus sp. Aus8_D2. Next base: position 105,006 of record NZ_JAUBUN010000023.1, on the reverse strand, counting down.
CACTTTGAACATAGTGGACAATGACACTCTTCCTCCCAGCAGCCTGCAATTTAGTGCTCCTACCTTCAGTGTCAATGAAGATGGGACGACGAGCGCAGCCGTGACAGTCACTCGTACTGGCAGCAGTACCGCAGCAGTTTCAGCTACTGTGAACTTAGCCAATGGTAGTGCTACAGCCCCTGCTGATTACAACAATAGTCCCATCCTGGTCAATTTTGGCGCTGGCGATTCTGCACCCAAGACGATCAATATTCCGATCGTCAACGATGCTTTGGTAGAGGGTAACGAAACTGTCAACTTAAGTTTGGTTAACCCGACAGGCGGTGCGACGATTGGAACGCAAGGTACCGCCAGTTTGAACATCATTGACAATGACAGCAGCCTGCAATTCAGTGCCTCCAGCTTCAGTGTCAACGAAGATGGAACGCCGATCGCCAGCGTAACAGTCACTCGCACTGGCAGTACGGCTGGTGCTGTGTCAGGCACCGTCAGCTTGGCCGATGGAACTGCGATCGCCCCTGGTGACTACGCCAACACTCCAATTGCTGTCAATTTTGCCGCTGGGGACAACACACCCAAAGTCGTCAATATTCCGATCGTCAACGACACTTTGGTAGAGCCTACCGAAACCGTCAACTTAACCTTGGGTAGCCCGACAGGCAATACCACGATTGGAACGCAAAGTACCGCCACTTTAGCCATCGTAGACAACGACAGCAGCCTGCAATTTAGTTCCCCTACCTTTGGCGTCAACGAAGATGGAACGCCCGTTGCAGCCGTCACAGTCATTCGTAATGGCAGTAGTGCTGGTGCAGTCTCAGCCAACGTGAACTTGACTAATGGTACTGCTACAGCCCCTGGTGACTACACCGGTACTCCGATTCCTGTCAGTTTTGCCGATGGGGATTCTACACCCAAAGTCGTCAATATTCCGATCGTCAACGACACCTTGGTAGAGCCTACCGAAACAGTCAATTTAAGTTTGGTTGGCCCGACAGGCAATGCCACCATTGGCACCCAAAGTACCGCCACTTTGAACATCTTAGACAATGACAGCACCCTGCAATTTAGCGATCCTGTCTTTACCCTCAGAGAAGATGGAACGCCCGTTGCAGCCGTGACAGTCACTCGCACTGGCAATACCATTGGTGCAGTCTCAGCCACCGTGAACTTGGCCGACGGTACTGCTACAGCCCCTAGTGACTACATCTCTACTCCGATTCCTGTCAATTTTGCTGCTGGGGATGCTACACCCAAAGTCATCAATATTCCGATCGTCAACAACACTTTGGTAGAACCTACCGAAAATATCAATTTAACTTTGGTTAACCCCACAGGCAATGCTTCGATTGGAACGCAAGGTACCGCCAGTGTGGACATTTTAGACAATGACAGCACCCTGCAATTTAGTTCCCCTTTCTTCAGTGTCAACGAAGATGGAACCCCGATCGCAGCCGTGACAGTAACTCGCACTGGTGTTACTTCTGGGCCTGTGTCAGCCACCGTCAGCTTGGCAAATGGTACTGCGATCGCCCCTGCTGACTACACCGGTAATCCGATCGTTGTGAATTTTGCTGCTGGGGACGAGATACCCAAAATCGTCAATATTCCCATTGTCAACGACACTTTGGTGGAGACTACCGAAAATCTCAGCTTAACTTTGGGCAGCCCGACAGGCAATGCATCGATTGGAACCCAAAGTACCGCCACTTTCGACATCATAGACAATGACAGCACCCTGCAATTTAGTGCCCCTAACTTCAGGATCAGAGAAAATGGCGTAGCGGTTATACCCGTGACAGTCACTCGCACTGGCAGTAGCGCTGACGCAGTTTCAGCTACTGTGAACTTAGCGAATGGTACTGCTACAGCCCCTGGTGATTACGCCAATACTCCAATTTCTGTCAATTTTGCCGCTGGAGATTCTGCACCCAAAACGGTCAATATTCCCATTGTCGATGACACTTTGGTAGAGGGTAACGAAAATCTCAATTTAAGTTTGGTTAACCCGACAGGCAATGCGACGATTGGAACCCAAAGTACGGCCGTTACGACGATCGTAGACAATGACAGCACCCTCGAATTCAGCGCCCCTTTCTTCAGTGTCAACGAAGATGGAACGCCCGTTACAGCCGTGACAGTGACTCGTACTGGCAGTCCTCTCGGTGCAGCCTCAGCTTACGTGAACTTGACCGATGGTACTGCTACAGCCCCTGCTGATTACACCAATGGTTTGATCGCTGTCAATTTTGCCGCTGGGGATTTAACACCCAAAACCATCACCATTCCCATTATCGATGACCTTTTCCCGGATGGCGCTTTCTTTCCGCTTGACGAAACTGTCAATTTAAGTTTGGTTAACCCGACAGGAGCCACGATTGGCACCCAAAGTACGGCCGTTATGACGATCGTGGATAATGACGTTGAATTTGGGAATAGAACCGCAAGTAGTCTCACTTTGACAAACGACGATCTACTCGACAGTGGCCTGCGAAAGACTTCCAGCTTGCCTGGGGCTCCGGCTCCGGGAACAGCAGATTTGGTGAACAAATTTATCGCCAACGAGGTGGCGATGGGTGCTGGAATCGGAGCCTCTAACGTCGGGATTAATTCCAACTCAGTCCCCAACTTCGGTGCCACCGATAGCTGGTTGAATTCACTCACAGACCCGAAGCTTAATCCTGGTTTCGTCGCCTTGAACAACCAATTTACTAAGCAGGTCTTTTGACTAGCAATTTGCGTTAGTGGGTTTTAATCATTGGTGACAACTTTCTGGCCTTGTCACCAATGTCAAGTGGGATAGGCAGACAGATTTAAATGCTGCCTCATCCTGGCTTGATGCTGCGGACAGTTTTCTGTACCTCTGCAACTACATACCAGAGGCACGTAGTTGGGATGCGAGCCCCAAGAGCGATCGCAACTATAGCGGTTCTCAAGCGTGGTGAGGTATGCCCTATGCCCTATGCCCTATGCCCATAGCCCTATGCCCTATGCCCTATGCCCTATGCCCTATGCCCATAGCCCGTCAAGTACCTCATCTTTCGCTTGAAAGGGTATACGTATCTCTGCCTTCAAAGAGCAAAGAGCGCTCTTCGCGCAACTACGTACCTCAAAGACTGAAATCTCAAACTGCAAAAAACATTTTTTTTACAGTGCTGTCCCCGATCGCAAGCTGTATAATACTCGCGATCGGCGACAGCACAACAAATGCAAAACTGAGATGCTCCCGAATGCTATTCAAGTCTAATCAAGCGGCGTAAATTAGTTGAATTTACTATTAATAGCTTTGTTTTTTGACTTTGACTGCGGCGGTAATTGCCTCGATCGCACTTCGATCGCACTTCGCACCTCGATCGCACTCAAAGGCAACTCCAACTCATCAAGATCGTTGCGGAACTTCACCGCAATATCAGCACCATTAATAATCGCCCCCAACAGCCGCGGCCCCGATTTATGCGACTCATCCTCCTCTGATTCCAGCAACTGATCCGCAGCCTCAGACAGCATACTAGCCAGAGTGTAACCAGGCCGCGCCACCAAAATCATACCGTCCGTGTACGGTTCCAGCGTCAGCGCATCATTGCACTCGCTCAACGCCGGAGAATCCACAACCACAAAATCAAAGCGGTTGCGAACATCCTCAAACAACCTCCGCATTTCGCTCGATTCGAGCACCGCCGAAGCCTGCCGCAAAAAGCCCGGACTCGGTACAACGTATAGGTTCTCCACCTCGGGAACCAACAAAACGCACTCGCTCATATTGCCGTAATAGTGCAAAGGTTCCACCGCCGCCAGAGGATCAGTAGCGATTTTCAAAGACTCCACATTAGAAGCCGATCGCAAATCTGCTTCAATTAACAAAGTCCGTTTACCCGATCTTGCCGACGCAATTGCCAAATTGTAAGCACTAAAACTCTTCCCCTCCAAAGGAGCCGCCGAAGTCAGCAACACCACCTTCACAGGTTTTTCACCAATTCGGCGCAAATTAGTCCGCAACCGATCGTAAAAGTCCAAATAAGGGGAATTGGGCTCCAAAGCCAGAGGCATCTCATCCCCATAGGAATCAAACACCGTCACTTCAGGCAAAACTGCCAGTATCGGCACCTCTTTTTCCACCAAAGCCGCCCGCACTTCTTCCCAACTGTAAAACTTGCCGTTGAGCATCCCCAACAAAAATATCAACCCGCCGCCCAGCAGCAATCCCACAAATCCGCCCACCGCCAGCATCACCGGTAAACCTCTCTTGCTTGACTCAACATCATCAGTTTTGGGATGTTGGGCGATTGTCAAACTCCCCGTTGTCTCAGCTTCCGCCGCCTCAGCATCTACCAAAGCCGACTGCATCTTATCGTAGAGAGCTTTTTTCAGCCCCACTTGCTGGGCTAACCGCGCTTGTTCTAACTGCTTGTTGGGGATTTTCGCGTATTCCTGGCGCAATTGCTGTTCAGTTTGCTCGACTCCTTTGAGTTGCTGTCCTACCATATCCCGCTGCGTTTGTAAAGCAATCAAACTTTGAGCTAACTGCTGTCTCGCCGGGTCTAAAGAAGAGTCTATCCGAATTCGATCGGCACTTCTGAGCGGAGCAGCCACCCCGTTACCGCCGAGCACCTCCGACTGTCGCTGCTGCAACTGCTGCTCAAAAGCTTGTTTTTGTTTCAGCAATTCCACAATTTTCGGGTGTTCCTCCTGCAAGTCGCTGCGCAGAATTTTGAGCTGAGATTCGATCGAAAACAGTTGCACTCGCAGTTGTGCAATAATTGGATCTGCAGACAGTGCTTGAGCGACGTAAGCTTGATCCACATTCAATCCCAAGCGATCCTGCAAGCTTTTGATTTGAGCTTCAATTCCTCCCAACTGCACGCGGAGTTGCCGCTGCAACTGTTCGTTGCCGATAATCGCTGGCGGCAAAGTACCGTTCTGAGCTGCTAAAATTGAAGTTCCTTCTCGTTTTTCGTAGGCTTCAAGTTTTTCTTCCGCCTCCCTGAGTTCCTGAGTTACTTTCGGCAAGCGCTCTTTAATTTGGGCGATCGTTTGTTGGAGTTTATCACGATTAAGAGTTTGGCTGCGAGCCACCATTTCGTTCATCAGCGCCTCTACTACCTCTTTTGCTTTTTTGCGATCGGCATTTTTGTACAATACTTGAATCAAAGCGCTGGGGTCATTACTCTTGGTCGGCATTTTGATCTGAACGCCGTCTTTCAGCTTTTGGGCAGAAATCTTTACTTTTTTTGCTGCTGGTTCAATCACCTTCTCTGTATCCTGTAGCATATCTTTAGTTATTTCTTGTCCTTCCTGTTGAATTTTGGTAGTAGTCGATGAAAAAATCACACTCGGCCTGCGGTATGACAGCGTACCTGTAGCAACGTAAACCGGCGCCGGAGTTGGCTGCATGCCCACTACTCCCGACACGCCCACAGTCACCGCCAGAGTGGCCAGTCCCACCCACTTGTATTGGTCGAAAGCAATTAAATAACGTTTAACAACTGATAAACTCATAAGGATTGAAGAATTGAAGAATTGAAGAATTGAAGAATTGAAGAATTGCTAACGATAAATCATAACTAAGGAACTAAAATTTAATAACTTAAACAGCTCCTACAGTCCTCTCTCCTATAAGCTGGTTCGTAAAAGGAGGCTCTTCCTCCGGATCTTCGTTACTTTCGCAGAGCGAAAGTAACAAGCAAGTCGCTTAATTTATTTAATTGCCATTCCTAAGTAGGTAAGGGCAAAAAACATAGTATCTTGTAGGGTAGGTGTAGCTAACAATCTTTGATAGAAGTGAGTTTACGATTACAAAACCCGTCCTCCCCATAAGCGTGTTTATTTGTAACCACCTACTGAATGACCAATGACCAATAACGGCAGGACGGCAGGACCAATGACGGCAGGACCAATAAGTAATGACCAATAACTACCTATTGTTATTATTAGATGGCCCAAACAGATTATTCACCCCATTTCTCAACTGCTCAAAGAACAGAATAAATCCCAAAGTATCGCGGAATGGTCTAGTAAAAGTATTGATTGCATAACCAATACGCTCTACCAGATTCCTACCAATCACAATCACATCGTTATCTTCCAGCATCGGGTTCTGAGAAACATTGCCCTCCAAAGCAGCTTTCGCATCTATCTTTCGGTTGATTGCTCTACCTTGCTTTTGGTCGAACCGAATCAAGGCCATTTTCCGCAAGTCAGCTAGATTCACAGGTAAATTGTTGATAGCATCCAAAAACTTGCTGCCATTTTCTAGGTAGAACGAAGTCAAACCACCACTAGCGTAACTCAAAACTCGAACGTAGATCCTGGGCTTAATCAGCGTAGACCTCGCCACCAAAGCTTTGTCGTAGTCTAGGTTTTTGATACTAGCGTCCAATTCCGGGATGACAATCACATCTCCCGAGGCCAAAGGAAAATCAAACAAATCGTTAGCCTTTGCTAGGGGAGTGTAGAGGTCGATGGGCTCCTCCAACGAGGAGCCGTCTACCAGCGTCCGTCGCACTCGCACCGCCCGTAAATCGGCTTTTCCCGTGACTCCCCCCGCAACCACCAAAGCAGCCGAAATTCGACCAGAACCCGCCGGAAGCGTGTAAAAACCAGGTTTGCCGACTTCTCCGGTGACAGTGATTTGGACGGGGACAGTGGCAGCGGCTAGGCTGTATCTGGATGCTAAATCTCGATCGGATTTGCGATCGGGCGTAACCTGTTTATACGGTACGACGATCGCATCTCCATCTTCCAAACGCAAATCCGGCGGAGCAATACCAGTTTGCAGCGGAGTCAAAATATCAACAACTTGCTCAGCGACAGCACCACCCGGCAAAGTCCGGCGCACCCGCACCGCCCGCAGTTCGGCCGTCGGAGTAGTCCCAGCAGCAGCCGCCAGAGCCGCCGGAAGCTGCGGGGTTTGCAGCGGATAAAAACCAGGTCTCGCCACTTCCCCCGTCACCGTCACCACAACCGGGCGCTGAACCAGCAAAGCAGCCGAAACTTGAGGATTTTTAATAAATTGGGTGAACCGCTCGCGGAGGCGCTGCTGTGCTTCTTCGATGGTAAGGCCGCGCACATTTACTGTTCCGATTAGTGGCAGTACAATTACCCCTTCAGGGCTGATTGCACCCGTAAAACCTAGCTCGGGGAAGCGCTCAACTTGAACAGAAATCTGGTCTCCCGGGCCCAGGCGGTAGGGCCGATTCCGAAAAGCTGGGTTAATTTCCCGGTTCGGCTGTGCAGGTGGCGGTGGCGGTACGCGCAGTGGCGGTGGCGGTACGAGCCGCTCAGAATTAGGAACAACAGATTGGGCTAAAGCCGTTTCCGCAAAAACTTTGCCGTTAAACCCCGAGAATACAGCAGCAAAAGATAGAGTCCAAGCAGTTGAATACAGGCCTGCCAAGAAAAAAGCAACAGGATTTTTAATTAGGAATTTATCCCGCATTTTGAGGATATAAAAAACGGTAGTAATTTGAAGTTTTCGCGGTTGTTTGAGTTGCATTTGCGCAGTCAATAAAATTATTGAGTTTTTAGATAAATTATACTATTTTAGATTGGAGATTTAACAATTGGGAATTAGATCGTGTCCGTTTGATTCGGACTTGTATCATGTTATCTCATCTCCGGTCGATTACCATAACAAAAACGGTTCGCGCGTGCGGACGCCAGGACGCTCTCAAGCTGCGTCCTGGCGTCCGCACGCGCGAACGTTTTAGTGTCCACGAAAGTCCGCTCTCATGCTGCGGACGCTCAGGGGGCACTACGAACGAATCTGATTGTGGTTAAGCCCTCGGACACTATATTAAGTTTTGTAGGGGCAATTTTGCCGATATATTTGATAATTATCAACAAATTATATAAATCCGCCCCGTCCCTACTGACGATATAAAGGTTTGACTGGCTTATATAGCCGTTATTACCGACAGGAGGTATTCCAGATTCAATTCTGCGAATATCAAGTTTTCTCACAAGCGTCTGTACCTCCAAAAACCTGAGACTCTGCTCTAGGCACCAGCGATTACCAATTACCAATTACCCATTGCCGATTACCAATTACCCATTACCCATTACCCATTGCCCATTACCAATTACCCATTACCCATTGCCCATTATCAATTATCAGAAAGTTTCTGCCATTAATTGAGCCTGAACAGTTTCGCCCAAAGATTCCAGCAGCGGTTCAACTATCTTAATGTCGCTCTGCGGTGGAATGGGAACGATGATACTGACAGCAACCCAAGAGGCGCGGCGGTTCGACAGTCTCGCAATGCTGTCTTCCCAAAACCAGCGGCTGGTTGCTGGAGAACCGCCGTTAGACCAAGCGTACCACTGCACGACAGCAAAAGTTTGTTGGGGAGTCCAGCTTCGGAAAAACCGGGCCTCGACGGTAGGCGGCGGGTTGTCGGATATTTTTGCTAATTTAACTCTAAATCTCAAAGTGCGATGAGAATCTGTTTGCCACCGATGAAATCCATCGATATCTAGCCATTCTACTTGCGGCTGGTTTTTGGGGTCATTTTGAGGCATTAGCAATAAAATGGCAATTGTTTGATGATTTTTAATTTCTTCAACTAACCACCTGTGACCGCCAATTTGGACTTGATTCTGGACGCGAATCACCAGCCAGCCGGGAAGTCTCATCCCGTGTTGGCGCAAACTTTTCAATTGCTTGAGGTTTGCAACTGGTGGCGGGTTTGTCCAAGGCCACCTTCCCGTTGCGTAGCCGGGAATTGCTACTGCCGCAACCAGTACCAGCAAAAACACCAGTACCACAATTTTAGATTGGTACCGCCGCCATAGTTTCCGTGCTGAAATCATTTGTTTCATTAATTGGCAGACTGGCTTGGGAAATACTTTTCCATCCCGTTGATGAGAAGTACCAATAAGCCTAGTATACAAGCAGAATACAAGTCTCCACCCCATCCGGCGTGCAGCCAAGTAAAAAGACTCTCTCTCTTGGTTCCGTGAAAGTAAGTTAGCAAAGTGTTGCGGAGAATGTTGGAAGTGATGCTAATTATAGATGTACTAGCTAAAAACAAAATGCTTCTTTTGTTGGAAGTCGAAACTCCAGTCCAATCTAGCAGAATTAAGCTGACGTAAAGACTGGTAAACAGCATTTTTAAGCCTGCACAGTGGGGCGCCACTTCGACAATGCGATCGTTTACGTACAGATAAATTTCTTCCACTCTCACGTTGAGACCAACCTTAATTAATATCAAGCCTGATGTTTTAGCAATGAAGTCCTGCAACGGCAATGCGTAGGGTTCTATGAGGTAAGGAATGTGGTTTGGTGAGGCCAGAAATACGAATAAAAGCGGCATTGTTTGCAATTTTAAGCCGGGAAATCCTTTTAAAGACAAGCAAATGCTGGCTAGCATTAGTGGTAGGGATAAATTCACCAAATCGCTTAAGCGACTCAGATAAAAAAGCGTCGCTACTATCAGCAAAAAGCTTCCCAAAGGATGCGGCGAGTTGGGCAAGCGCAGCCAGCACTTTCGGTTCGTCCAAGCAATATAAGCCGCGTAGGGCAAACCTATTAGTCCGTGGCTGAAATATTCGTGTTCGATGCTGATGTTTTTGTTTAACCAGCCGTCGTACCAGTGTACTACCAGAGGGGCGTACAGCAGCACTAGGAGCACCCCGATACCTTCCCCCAGGAGGTATCGCTTGAGAACAATGCGTATTCTGCGCTGGATGTGCATGGTTTGAGAAGTTTGGAGATTGTCGCACGAGGGTTCGCAACGCGAAAGCGGTTTTGAACTATTATGAGTTAAAAATTTGTTAATTCTCAACTCCAATGCTGTGAGCATTGCACTCTAATGCTTGCAACACTCTTAGGAATGAGAATTAAATAACTTACAATTTTTATGCTTCTTGTGGGATGGGCGGGGGATCCCGTCCGGAAAGGGTGGGCGGGCTACAAGATCCCACCCCACAAACTTGTGTAAATTATTTAATTCACGATCCTTAGCATAACTTTTATAAACAATTAAGTAAAATCCACTTAATTCAAGGTAAAATACCGATCGCTAAACAGTTTACTGTGTAAGTCTTCTTCCGTCTTGAGTCTTGAGTCTTGCGTCTTGCGTCTTCCTTCTGTCTTCCTTCAGTCAACTGTCAACTGTCAACTGTCAACTCTTCCTTCTCTCAACTGTCAACTGTCAACTGTCAACTGTCAACCGATCGCCCGTACAACCTGCTCGATCTGAGTATTGCTCAATCCGGGATACATTGGCAATGATAAAATCTGTTCGCACAGGGTTTCTGCGTGGGGGAAGTCGCCCGGATTGCCTAAGTTTTGGTAGGCTGGTTGCAGGTGGCAAGGTATGGGATAGTGGATGCCTGTTTGGATGCCTTCTCGGGTCAGCTTTTCCTGAAGGGTGTTGCGGCCGATCGGGCTTTTGTCAGTAATCTGGATTACGTAGAGGTGATAAATGTGACCTGTGCCGCTGTGATTGGCGATCGGTATAATGCCTTTGTGTTTCAGGGGTTCTAGTAGAGTATTGTAGTGTTGGGCGGCCTCGTGGCGATCGCGATTCCATTTTTCCAAGTAAGGCAATTTCACATTCAGCACCGCCGCTTGCAAATTGTCAAGGCGGCTGTTAGTGCCGATTTCCGCGTGCAAATATTTGCTTGGTGCTCCGTAATTGCGAAGAGTTCGCATTTTTTCTGCGACTTCTGCATCGTTAGTAATTAACATCCCGCCGTCGCCAAAACAGCCGAGATTTTTGCTGGGATAAAAGCTGAATGCTGCGGCTTTTCCAAAAGAACCCGCGCGGTATCCTTCTCTTTCGGCTAAATGCGCTTGCGCCGCATCTTCAAATACGATCAAATCGTGACGGTTGGCAAAATCTAAAACTTGCCTGGGCGACACCATTTGACCGTAGAGATGTACGGGGATAATTGCTTTAGTTTTCGAGGTTATTGCTGTTTCGGCTGCTGTCAGGTCAATCAGGGCGGTTTCCGGGTCGCAATCTACCAGAATAGGTACTGCTTTGGCTTGAATCACACCAATTATGGTGGCGATAAAAGTGTTGGCTGGGAGGATAATTTCGTCGCCCGCATCAATGCCGCAAGCTTGGAGTCCGAGGGCGATCGCATCAGTTCCACAAGCCACTCCTACGCCGTATTGTACTCCAGAAGCTGCTGCAAATGCTGTTTCAAATTCTGCCAGTGCTTCACCTAAAATAAAGTCTCCGTGCTGGATAATTTTTCCAAGTGTTGCTGCTATTTGAGATTCGATTGGTTGGTGTTGCAGGTAAAGGTTTACAAATGGAACTTTTGGCTGGCGACTGCTCATACATCGGAGGGAGAGTAATTATTTATTTTAGCACTTAATTGCGGAGATATTTTATTTTTTTTTACCGCAGAGGGCGCAGAGATCGCAGAGAAAAAGAGGAATAGAGGAGAAAGCCGATCTCACTTTTCTGAGCTGTATATTAAATCAAGGTTTTTCGGTAATATAGAATTAGATAATTTTTCGGCAATTGAGATCGTGGAATACAAAAAACTAGGCGATAGCGACTTATTAGTATCTGAAATTTGTTTGGGTACGATGACTTACGGTCAGCAGAATACGGTTGCAGAAGCGGCCGAGCAACTCGATTTTGCGATCGCTCGCGGCATCAACTTTATCGATACGGCAGAAATGTATCCGGTGCCGGGAAAGCCGGAAACTCAGGGGAAAACCGAGGAATATATCGGTGAATGGTTGGCGAAACAGCAGCGGGATAAAGTCATTATAGCGACTAAGGTAGCCGGGAGAAGCACTCGATTGAAGTGGATTCGGGAAGGGAAAAATCAGATCGATCGCCCAAATGTCGAAAAAGCTCTCAACGACAGCCTGAAGCGCCTGCAAACTGACTGCATCGACCTCTATCAGATCCACTGGCCCGATCGCTACGTACCGCTATTTGGTGCGCCGGACTACGACATCGCTCAAGAACGCGAAACAATACCAATTTTAGAACAGTTAGAGGTGTTTGCTGACTTGATTAAAGCTGGGAAAATCCGCTATTTGGGTTTGAGCAACGAAACGCCTTGGGGAGTTTGCGAGTTTTGCGAGTTGGCCGAAAAACACGGTTTGCCGAAAGTTGTTTCGATTCAGAATGCTTTTAGTTTGAGCAATCGGACTTTTCAGATTAATTTGGCAGAAACTTGCCGTTTTAAAAATGTAGGATTGATGGCTTACAGTCCTTTGGGATTCGGAGTTTTGACGGGCAAATACTTGAATGAAGTCCCGGAAAATTCGCGACTGGCTTTATTCGCAGGATTCGGTCAGCGTTACGATAGAACTAATTTGAATGATGCGGTGAAAGCGTATGTTGAGATTGCTCGAAAATACGGGTTGAGTCCGGCGCAGATGGCTTTGGCTTATGTGCGCTCTAGGTGGTTTGTTACTAGCACAATTATCGGTGCAACATCGATCGCCCAACTTGAGGAAAATCTCGGTAGTTTGGAGGTGACGCTGGATAAGGAGATTGTAGCGGAAATCAATGCGGTGCACGCTAAGTATCCGAATCCCACGCCGTAAGTTTATTAGTAGGTTGGGTTGAGGTAACGAATTCTACGTTTCACTTCGCCCAACTTACAACTTTTTTATATTATGTATGTTGTACCAATTAAAAAAAATACCGAAGTGGCAGAAATTATAGAACAGGATATAATAGATTCTAGCGTAGAAGTTGGCAGCGGTTGTGAATGGACAGGTAGAGGAACAGAACCCCAATGGAACAATCCTAAATCAACGAAAGCTTACGACCATATTGCTCGTCATCACGGCTCCCAACTTAAACCCCATGAACTTATGGGAAGAGCTGCAAGCACTAAAGATGACCAAGGACAATGGCTAAATTCAGAGGATTGGATAATAGCTGAGCAATTAGTACCTAAATATCGAGGTCAATACATCATTGATTTTCAGCGTCCTATTGGTAGAGTTTACCATCCCAATCGAACTCTAACTGAGAACGTCAGTCGCGCTTTTATTCAAAGGAATATTGATGGAACTCTGAATTGTGGTTATCCTATAGTAGATGGGGTAATTCTACGAAAATTTAATAGAAGTAGGAGTAGCAGCGATGAATAGCAGTCAAAAATTTAATTTTAAATTAGCCGAGCGTTTCTTAGAAAACTACGCAGAGCCTCCTGAAGATCCATTGGGAGAGCTTTCTCATTTTGAAATGGGATGGCGACGTTTCTGCTTTGAATGCGACCATAAAGTTTTAATAGAAATAGGTGATGAGAAAATAGAGGTATTTTTAGATTTAGATATTTCCATGATGATAGAGGATAACTTTCCACAGGAAATTGCTAAGCTATCGCAAGGTCACAAAATATCAATAGATTTTCCTGAGAGTTGGTTGATGATTAGGTTGCTTCCTAGGGACGATCGCATTAGCTGTACTTTGAGCACGTTTGGAACTTCCTGCTGGGAAAAGGTTTTTGAGTTCGATCGCACTCACGTATTAGATGTGCTCAAAGGTTTTCTTGAGGAAGTGATGCAGCTAGCTGTAGATAAAGGTTACATCACGCTGTTCGAGAAGGAGGAGTTTATTCGTCCGGCTTTTGCTAGCAGTACGGATGCTGTGGTATTAGGCAAGTAGTTGGTTTGGGTAGTGTTTTGGGCGATCGGTCTTTTTGTTGTCAATGAATATTTAAACCTTGTTTAACATCTATTCCCAGCGCTGGGAATAGGCGATCGCACTTTTTGTTGTCAATGAATATTTTAACCGCAGATGATGTACGGGCGAGACGCCCGTACCACAAATCATGTACGGGCGAGACGCCCGTACCACAATGAAAGAGGATGTTTTGGGCGATCGTTCTTGACGCAGAGGAAATGGGAGAGAGGGGCGATCGAGGCCATAGCATCCCGAACTCAACAATTTTTCAAGTTCCCAGAGCTGGGATTTTTCCAGATAGGATCGCCTTCGCCCCAAGCCCCAGCCAATTGCTGCTATCCCTGGGAATGTTTGGTCAGTTATGACAAAGATCGAGGACAGTTGTTAAAAGATCGGGATTAGTTAAATGCTAAGCAATTAATACCTAAGTATCCGGGTAAGTACATTAATTATAATATATTTCAAATATCGCTCTGAGCCTTTTTCACAATAGTCAGGTATGCTGAATCATTTGATTGTCAAAATTTTGAGAGTCACATATACACATTTTAATTTCTCATATTATCTTGGATAAGCGGGATATATTGAGAGATTATAACCTTTAAAGATTATCCTAAAATTTCATAGTTGGGGGTTGCCAATGTAAGTTTATTAGTGTAGACTGGGAGAGTGCAAGACAGAAGAAATAGTCCTCACCCCAAGTGTAAGAACGATAACCTTTTAATGTCTTGTATTTGTCGTAATACTGAATCCTTGACTCCTGAATTTTCACATTTGAACATGTTTGCTCTAAAGTCTTGGATTTTTGGCAATATCGCATCCTATGTGATACGGAAAAGCCCCGCCTGAACTACTAATTCAGACAAGGGCCTTTGCTTTAAGCGAACTCACGGTGGTTTGACATCTCAACTTCCGACCACCACAAGTCAACGTAACTTTTGAAATATATGTGCCACCATTATACTCCAGAATGCGAGTCGTTGTACACCGACCTTCGGCGGACTCAGAAAACCCTCTCTGTTTTGGCGGAGTCGCACCGCGCTTTGGCGGAATCGTACCGCAGTTTGCTTGAGGAAAACGAAGCAAAGGATAAAACTATAAAATCCTTTGAGCAAAAAGACCTTGAACAGCAACAAGAAATAAAAGACTTGAGGCGCGAACGTGATTGGCAGCCAAATGACTGGGATAACGATGGTTCATCAAATGCAGATTGTCACGATCGCCTTTATTCCGCAGAAAGGGTAGAAAGCTGGTAAAAAGTACGATCGCCCTTCCCATCCCAAAAATACGACAATGGTAAAGGGCGATCGCACAATCTCCGCCATTCTTCAACCCGCGCACATTCTTCAACCCGCGCAGGCGGGTTTTGCTTGTATAGACGCGGTTTCAACCGCCGAGTTGAATGATTTTGCTTGTTTTTGCTCCAAAAACTCAGCAAAGTCGCGGACTTCTGCCACTAAATTATCAGGTAAATTATCTAACACAGACATTAACTGTTCTCGAACTCCCGTAATTTCGCGGGCAGATTTCACTAATTGCAACTGATGGGGATAAACCGTCTCAACGCCGATAGTTTCCATAAATGATTCGGGTTCATCCTGAGTTGCAGTCACAAAATCTCCGCCAACTTCCGCTTTCACCCATCCGCCAAATAACTCGACTAAATATGCTTCACCATTTTTGAATATCTCAACAATTGCCCCGGCTGTTTCTGGTGGTGCAATTAAGCCATCGGCGAGGGTGATAGGTTCGGTTAAACTCACTGCATCGAATAACTGAAATTTGCTCATTGCTATCTCCCAAATCGTTATGGAGTATCAAAACCGCAGATGCACGCCGATGAACAAATTCGCAGACTTCTGCAATTAATCAGCGTTTATCTGCGTGCATCTGCGGTTAAAAATACCCCCTAAACTCTCTGACAAAAAGCTTAATGACCTAACAGTTTATCACGCAGGTGCTTAATTCGATCGCGCAACTTACCAGCCTCCTCAAACTCCAACTTCTTCGCCGCCGCCTTCATCTGCGTCTCCAGGCGCCCGATTAACTGAGGAATCTCATCCAAAGATAACTCGTCCACCTGTTCGTAAACCTCCTCCAACTGCTGCGAGTTTAGCTTGCGCGACACATCCAGAAACGCCAGAATCGCGTTAGTCGATCGCTTTTTGGCGATCGGCTGCGGCGTAATCCCGTGCATCTTATTGTACGCTAGCTGGATTCCACGGCGGCGATCGGTTTCGTCGATCGCCTTAACCATGCTGTCAGTCAAATTATCCGCGTACAAAATAGCCTGTCCCTGCACGTGGCGCGCCGCCCGCCCAATCGTTTGAATCAAAGAACGTTCCGATCGCAAAAACCCCTCTTTATCCGCATCCAAAATCACCACCAGCGACACTTCCGGCAAATCCAAACCTTCCCGCAACAAGTTAACTCCAATCAACACATCAAACTTGCCATCCTGCAAATCTTGAATAATTTCGATGCGTTGAATCGACTGAATTTCCGAGTGCAAATACCGGACTCTAATCGCCCTTTCCTGCAAATATTCCGTTAAATCTTCCGCCATCCGCTTCGTCAAAGTCGTCACCAAAACTCGCTCGTCCCGAGTGACTCTCTCCTTGATTTCTCCCAACAAATCGTCAATTTGTCCTTCAGTCGGGCGCACGAATATTGTCGGATCGACTACTCCCGTAGGGCGAATTACTTGCTCGGCAACTCTCCCTTCCGAAATTTCCATTTCCCAATTCCCAGGAGTTGCAGAAACAAAGATACATTGATTCTCTTTTGCCCAGAATTCCTCTGCTTTCAACGGGCGGTTGTCTGCTGCACTTGGCAATCGAAAACCGTGTTCGATCAATACTTTTTTCCTGGCTTGGTCGCCGTTGTACATTCCCCGAATTTGCGGCACTGTGACGTGGGATTCATCTACTACCAACATCCAATCTTTCGGAAAATAATCAATCAAACATTCCGGCGGTTGTCCGGCATTTCGGCCTGCTAAATGCCGCGAATAATTTTCGACTCCGTTGCAGTATCCCACCTCGCGCAGCATTTCCAAATCGTAGCGAGTGCGCTGTTCTAACCGCTGCGCTTCTAAGAGTTTTCCCTCTTTTTCAAATACTGCCAGTTGGTCTTCTAATTCGAGTTCTATTCCTTGGCAAGCTGCCTCTAATTTATCATCTGCCGTCACAAAGTGGCGGGCTGGATAAATATTTAAAGCGGTTGTACTGTGCAGAATTTTACCAGTTACGGGGTCAACGTAGCGAATGGCATCAATTTGATCGCCGAAGAATTCGACGCGAATAATTCGATCTTCGTAGGCGGGGCCGATTTCTACAACGTCGCCTTTGACGCGAAACTTGCCTCTGCCTAAATCGATGTCGTTGCGACTGTATTGGACGTTAACTAAATCTCGCAATATTTGGCGCTGGTTGACTTCCATTCCTACTTGCAAAGGAATCGCAGCTTTTAGGTATTCTGCGGGCATTCCCAAACCGTAGATGCAGCTAATTGATGCTACGACAATTACGTCGCGGCGTTCAAATAGCGATCGCGTGGCGGAGTGTCGCAGCATATCGATCTCGTCGTTAATTGATGCCGTCTTCTCAATGAAAGTATCGCTGACGGCGATGTAAGCTTCAGGTTGGTAGTAGTCGTAATAACTGACAAAGTATTCGACTGCATTGTTGGGGAAAAAATTGCGCAGTTCGTTGCACAGTTGAGCGGCCAGGGTTTTGTTGTGTGCTAAGACTAAGGTGGGTCTACCGATTTTTTCGATCGCCGAGGCAATGGTGAAGGTTTTGCCCGTACCTGTGGCGCCGAGTAACGTTTGAAATCGATCGCCTGCTTGGATGCCTTTGACGAGTTGGGCGATCGCTAGCGGTTGGTCGCCCGTGGCCTGGAAGGGCGCTTGCAATTGAAAAGATGCTGCCGCAGTTACCATAGGAAAATTTCGCTATTACCGATAAATCTTAACAAAAATGCAGAGAATCTGCAATTTCGTTAACAAAATAGTTAAACTTTATAATATTATTTTAATTATCGGCCGCAATAGAAAGCAGAAAGCCCAGAAAAGCAGTTGTCCGAACCCATCAATCAGCAAGGAAAAAAAAATTATGCCTCTCACACCCAAAGATCAAGTCAAAGCGAGCGCCCGCCGCAACAAAGGCACTACCAAGGCCCTACCACCCGCCAGCGAAGCCAAATCAGCGGGCATTCAACTTTATCAGCCGCAAGTCCTACATGACAACCGCCCCGTCGGTCCAAACGATTTTACCATCAGCGAGACAGTCTCGATCTCGGGGAATCGCCCGATCGGCACCAGCACCCTGCACATCAGCGAAACCTACGGTATTGTAGGCAATCGCCCGATCGAAGCCAGCGACTTTGAAGTGGTGGCTACACTCGGCAGACGCCCGATCGGCTCCAGCGCCATGCAAGTCAGCGAAATGTTCAGTATGTCCGGTGCGCGCCCCGTAGCCATGAGCACTCTGCACATTGATGAAGTTTACTCGACAATGGGAGGCAACCGACCAATTGCTTCCAACGACATTGACGATAGCTCCACCTTAATGGGATTTTTAGATTAATTAGTCATTAGTCATTGGTCATTAGTCATTGGTCATTAGTCATTAGTCATTAGTCATTGGTCATTAGTCATTGGTCATTGGTCATTAGTCATTAGTCATTAGTCATTGGTCATTAGTCATTAGTCATTAGTCATCAATGTTGTTTCAATAGACCTCTTGCATAAGTCTTCGATCGATCCTTCAACCGCAGATATCAGACAGATAAACACAGATAAAAGCAGATAATTTTAGGGCGTTTTCCGATTTTTGCATGAGGTCTAATGTTAGCTAATGACTAATGAAACAATATTAGCAAATTTACTTACTATCCCGATTCAGCAATTGAACCGTATCAAGTGATTTATTTAACGTATTAAATATCTCAATATCCTGAGCATCCCGCAACCCAAGCTTTTGCAATGTAAGAGTGTTAACACTGAATGTTTCGGTTAATCACTGAGCCAAACTCGGAGGCAATTGAGCATTTAACCAGAAAATCATACTGCTATCCTGGGAAAATCAATGCTGAGAGATGCAAAAAGCAGACACGCTTGAATGTCTTCGGGTTCCAAATCGGGAAAATCAGCCAGAATCTCGCTAGGGGTTATATTGTCTGCTAGAGTTTCTAAAATGTCGCTAACGCGAATTCTCATGCCACGAATACAGGGGCGTCCACCACATTTACCAGGTGTTTGAGTAATTCTAGCGAGCAAAGCAGTTCTATCCATCATATCTTGAATCCCTATTTTTCACCTATTATTATAGTAATCCTACTTGACTAATCACTAATGACTAATGACTAATGACTAATGACTAATGACTAATGACTAATGACTAATAACTAATGACTAATAACTAATGACTAATGACTAATGACTAAGGACTGCTGTCAACTGTCAACTGTCACGGACGCTGATATTTACTCAGTAAATCAGCAAAGCGCTTGTAATCCAAAGGCTTCCTCAAATACTCCGCCGCCCCCAATTCCAAACCCTGATTTTTGTCGTCCAAAAAAGTCAACATAATTACTGGAATATTAGCTAAATCCGGATCGGCTTTCAAAGCAGAAAGCACCGCCCAGCCGTCCATGCTTGGCATCATCACGTCCAGAGTAATTGCATCCGGTAGCATCTCTTTAGCTAACTGAAGCCCTGCTTCACCGCTAGCCGAGGAGATCACCCGAAATCCTTCTTTCGACAAACAGCGGCCGATCAAATCCCGCGAGTCGGGATCGTCGTCAATCACCAGCACAGTAGCAGCATCGGGAATTTCCAGCGGTTGCGATCGCATTTCCACCAGATTCTTCGCTGTTGCCGGGACTATACTGGTATCTAAGTTCGAGGCAGAATTGACTGGTATTTCTGCAATTTCTCGATCGCCCTTCACTGCTTTTTCCCTTTTCTTCATCATCGGTAAGCGGATCGTAAAAGTAGAACCGCAATCAAACTCGCTATCAACCTTAATATCCCCGCCCATCATCTGGCAAAACTTCCGGCTAATTGTCAGCCCCAAACCGGTGCCGCCGTACCTGCGGGTAGTCGAATCGTCCGCTTGGGCGAAAGCTCCGAATAACCTCGACACCTGATCGTCAGTCATCCCAATGCCCGTATCGCTGACTTGAAACACGATCGCAGCATTTTCGCGCCCCATGGGAGTTGCCGAGATTTCCTCGGCATTACCCACCACCAAAACTTCCCCTTCTTCCTTCCAAACATTAATTGTAATTTTGCCTCGATCGGTAAACTTAGCAGCATTGCTCGCCAAATTCAACAGCGCCTGTCGCAGCTTCGCCGAATCAGCGTAGATCGTGCCAAGATCGCGATCGCAATTGACGCTCAAAGTGTTACCATTTTTCCCCACCAGCGGTTGAATTGTAGTCACAACCTGCTCGACTAACTTCAACACATCAACAGTCTCCAGGAAAAGAGTCATCTTTCCTGCTTCAATTTTAGAAATATCCAGGATGTCACTAATAATATTGAGCAACTGCTTGCCGGCCATATTAATGCTGGCCAAATCCATCACAAACTCTTCCTCGCCGAGTTCGATCGCCTCTTCTTGCAGCAGCTCGCTGTAGCCGATAATCGCATTCAGGGGCGTCCGCAACTCGTGAGTCATATTTGCCAAAAATGTGCTTTTCGCCCGGTTAGCAGCTTCCGCAGCGTTCTTAGCGACTTCCAATTCGCGCGAGCGCTCCTCTAGCTGTCGCTGCCGCACCTCCAAACCTTTGAGCAAACTGCTAATTTGCTGAGCCATCGTATTGAGAGTAGAAGATAGCACCCCGATCGCGTCATTAGACACCACAGGCGATCGAGCCGTCAAATCACCGCTCGCCATCAGTTGCGCTGTTTCCCGCAGCAAGCCGAGATTGCGAATAATTGCCGACACCGACACACAAGCTACTATTCCCGCGATCGAACTCAAAACCAAAGCCCCCACCAGCAAACTCTGAGTGCGGCTCGCCACAGCCATAGTTTGCTCAGCTAGCGCCGCCATTGTTACCTGCTGAACCCCCGCCGGAAATGAGGCAGCCTCTATCGCCAGCAAAGAGTTCTTCATCTCCAAAGAACCCATCCACCCGATTCCCACCGCCATCCAAGTGATCAGTACCATGCTCACAAACAGCCCGAGCAAAGAAGCGCGAGTTCCTATAGAAATCTGCTTCGGAGTAAGTGCCGCCGCCCAAGGATAGCTTTTAAGAAAAGGATCGGGCTGTATCGGTGCCCCCGAATTCCAAATCTCCTCAATTTGACCGTCCGATCGCACCTGACCAATCCGCACTGTTTTCCAGGTATGCTGCGTTTGGGCATCTATTTTTACGATGCCCGAAGGCGCTGCAAACTCAATATTTTTAGCAGCCGCCCTGACTTTAACCGCATCTATCGAACCAGCCTTTTCGACTGCTTGCTTCCACAGATAAACGCCCAAATAAGCCGCTTCGATCGGGTCATCCGTCACTCGATTTTCCCCGTATCTCGCTTGATAAGCCTTGACAAATTTCCGATTTTCCGCTGTATCCACCGTTTGAAAATAGTTCCAAACCACCAGATGTCCGGCAATATTGGACGGCCCGATCGCCCGCACTTCCTCTTCTGCTACACTGACCGACATCACCGGCAAATCCTCCGGTTTCAAGCCAGCTTCCCGCAGATGAAGGAAAAAAGCCACATTGCTGTCGCCGTTAAGAGTGTTGAGAATCGCATCCGGTTTAACTGCTAAAATATGTGCGATCGCCTCGTCCACTTCCCTCGAACCCAGCGGCAGATACGCTTCCCCCGCCAACTCCCCTCCGAGTGCCGCCAGTTGAGCTTTCACAATCAAATTTGCCGTCCGGGGAAAAATATAATCAGAACCCAACAGGAAAATTTTTCGCTTCCCCTGAGCCAGCAAGTAATTCACCCCAGGTACAATCTGTTGGTTCGGGGCCGCACCAGTATAGAAAATATTCGGACACTGTTCTAGCCCTTCATACTGCACCGGATAAAACAGCAACCCGTTAGAGTTCTCGAAAGCCGGCAGTACAGCCTTGCGACTGGCCGAAGTCCAACAACCAAATACCACCGCCACCTGCGATTCTTGGAGCAATTGCTTAGCTTTTTGAGCAAAAGTCTGCAAATCGCTGGCTCCATCTGCTATCACCGCTTCCAAGGGGCGTCCCAGTACCCCTCCCGTCGCATTAATTTCCTCAACAGCCAACAGCGTCGCATCTTTAACAGAAATTTCGCTGATGGACATCGTGCCCGTCAGCGAATGCAACACGCCTATTTTGATCGGCTCACAAGTTGGGCCGGCTGCTTCGAGGGGGTTACTGCTCCTTGCTCCCATAGGGTTTTAGATACTTTTTACTAATAACAGAAATTTTAGTTCACTCCTGCGGGCAGTTAGTCCGGAGGCTCACTCTGGTTTAGCAGATTATTTCACCCGATCGCCACAAAACTTGAGAATTCCTGCCTCCTGTTGATTTTTACGGTCAAACCTCCCTGCATTCACTTAATTCTGCACTAACCTGTCGCCGATTTCTGTCTCGACCTTTCACCGATGTCGAAACACCCTCATTCCACAAACCGCAGCACCCAAGAGATGCGATCGTACCCTCAAACAAACTCTCCCCCTCGGGCGCTCTGTAGCGCTCTCGGGCCTCCCTCCCATCTCTCCAACTCATTTAGCAGATAGCAGCCTGCCTGTCACCAAGTAACTTCACCCACTCACCCACTATTCCCCTGTACCGATCTCGCTGCCAGCAGATTCAACTCTCCGTGATTTCTCTTAAGTATAGTACCCTCAATCAAAAAGTCATCAACTTTTACCAGCCCCCTCTCTCCCTTCAGGCAGAGGGAATACTCTGTAATTTCCCTTACCATCGATTTAAAGTTAATCACTTTTTACTAGCCTGGTAAAAAATAAATTTTGCAAACAAATAGGGTGAAGACTAATGAATATTGATGAAGAAAATGCGAAAACCACAGGCAGCGACTCTCAAGTCACTCTACCAAAATCCAGGGAAAAATTGCTCGGTGAGGTAACGGAAAAAGCCCTGAGCCAGCACAAACAAGAAAACGCTCAAACTTTGCGCGCGGTAGAACAATTGAAGGAAGAACTTCAGCAAAAAATAGATGAAGAGTGTCATCAAAAGCGAGATTAAGACTAATATTGTTTGGTTGTGGGTGCGGGTAAGAGTTTATCTTGCCCGCACCACTTTTTTAGAATCAACAAATTAGATAAATTTGGGATTGGGCGGCGAGATCAATAAAAAAATACTTACTTTACTTGTCTGCTCGAGAAATCAGGCAAAAGACTTTAGCTGTGTACCATAAAAATCATCATAAAATCAAACATTTTAAATTATTTTGAGCTTCATAAAAACAATTCTTGGCGCGTGGGTGTCTGTGGAGTTTTTTTGAGGGTAACACTTGGCAGCAGTTAGCAGTTTAGGTAAAAAACGCTCAGCCGGAAACTAGCAGTCTATCCCCAACTCAAAAATAACTTTTGCCGCTGTATTATTCCCTATTCCCTATTCCTTATTGCTGATATCCGTTAAATCCTTTAAATAGCGTACACCGAGCTTTGTCCTAGTTTCTTCCTACAGGTAGAGTGCAAGGCGATGCCTTGTTACCTATGATGAATTTAAGTAAAAAACGTCATATTAGATACAGAAAGGGAGAAACCCATGAGCATTGAAGATAGAGCTAAGGCAACTGGCAAAAACATCGAAGGCGCTGCTCAAGAAGCCCTAGGCAACGTCACTGGCGATCCCAAAGATAAAGCTGAAGGTAAAATGAAGCAAAAAGAAGCAGAAGCTGGCCACGCGATCGAAGATGTAAAAGATGAGATCAAAAAGAAAATAGACTGAGCCTAATACTCATTGAGAGGGTCTTGAAACCTGACCCTCTCAAGTATTCAAATTGTTTTCACAACGGAGGAAAAAAGGTGAGCTTATTGCAGCAGAGTCGCAAAATGATTGCGGGTTTACTCTTGGTTTTAATGCTGGCTGTTACTACTGCCTGCGCCCCCAGCGTTTCTGCCCAAAAACCGACTAACGTACCTGTCGCAATTGGTGGCAGTCAAGGCTATTACGCGCAGCTAGAACGCGGCAATACCGCGGCAGGTCAAGATTTTGGTCAATGGGTAACAAAGACCGCTCAGGGCTTGGTTCAGGATGCTTACGTGCGCGACAATAATAAATTGGGAGTGGTAATCACGCCTCAAGTTCGCCCTACTGAAGTGAAAGATTTGGCGAAATCTTTAGCCCAAGGCTTTCACCGCAATTTCCCAAATCAGGATTTAAGTGTTTTGGTTTACGCGCCTGACAAAAAACTGATTTTGACGGCTAAGTACGACCAGCAATCAAATCAGATTGAATACAAGTCTTGACCAGGCTATAAACTTTCAACTTTAGCCGCGCGACGGTTTAATATTCCGCAGTTTTTTGTAGGCCAAACAATCTCAAGTTGAGACATAACTGTTGTGTAGATTGGAAAAGAATTACCATGAGTAGCAGCGATAATTACAAGCGTCAAATTATGAGCGATTTGGCTCAGGGCGATAAAGAAATGATGCCGGAAACAACCGGTGAAGAGTACGAAAACTTTGACGATTTTGCTCAGAGAACTTCGCCAGATCAGCGCAAACAATTATTCGGGCGTTCTCTGAATCATGACTCCCTCCCGCCAGCCCAGTTGGAACCGGAACTGCAAAAGGCGATCGCCCAAATCAAGCCAAACGAACGAGACGACGTGGCACGGGAATTCTTCAAGCAGTTGGACAAGAGAGGATTGAACGATCGCCAATTGGAAAAGCAGCTAGGACTTTCTACGCACCACGCGAGCCGCATGACTGCTGACGATGTTACCAAGCTGGCTTCGTTTACCTATCACAATCACCCGGATATTTTCCGAGAAGTGCTGGCCGAACAGCCTAGTTTGATGAAGTTTTTGGGCAATCCAGTGGTTGCGGGTATTTTGGGAATAGTTGCTGCTAAATGGCTCAACAGCCGCAAATAATCCGGGAAGGACTAAAGTCCTCACTACAAACCTTTTGGATTTCGCAAATAATCTGGGAAGGACTAAAGTCCTCACTACAAACCTCTTTGATGGCGTTTGTAGTGAGGGCTTTGGTTCGGAAGGACTAAAGTCCTCACTACAAACCTTTTGGATGGTGTTTCTAGGGAGAACTTTAGTCTTAAAAATTTTAATATGAGTCAAGTTATTACTACAAACTACTCGCTCAAATATTATACAAAATCCCGAGAGTTAAAATCTTAATTATGCCCCTGGTTGCTGTTTGGGTGAGTAAAACCTACTGCCAATTATCCGCTCCGAATTTGCGATCGCCAATTACTAATTATTGCTCACAGCTAAAAATAGCTGCACAGCAGTAAACCGCGGTACACCTGACACTCCGCAAAATTAAATGTAGGATTAAGTGTTGCCGTGAATCAGAAACAAAGATGAACATATCCACTATTTGGCGAAAACTCCGCAGCCAGCAAGCCTTCTGCTTGGCTGCACTGCTTGCGGGTTGCCTTGTATTTATCGGTTGTTCCCCCGCCCAGTCAGGGGGTGGCAATTCAGTCGATCCCAAGTTGAAAGAGCAAGTCTTGCAGATTATCCGCGAAAACCCGCAAGCAATTTTAGATTCGGTACAAGCGTACCAGCAACAGCAGCAGCAGTCTCTCAAAGCAGCGCAGGAGTCATTTTTGCAGGAGATGAAAACTAATCCCAAATCTTCGATCGGGGATTCTCCTAGCACGGGATCGGCTTCGCAGCAGATTGTACTTTTAGAATTCTCTGACTTTCAATGTCCTTTTTGCGCGCGCGCTTACGATAATGTCAAGCAGTTTATGGCAAAACACCAGGACAAAGTTACTTTAGCTTACAAGCATTTTCCCTTGAGTTCAATTCACCCTGAAGCGCTGCCAGCAGCTAAAGCAGCCTGGGCAGCCCAACAGCAGGGAAAATTCTGGGAATATTACAGCGCTTTGTTTGAAGGCCAGAAACAGTTAGGCGAGCCATTGTACGGATCGATCGCCCAAAAGCTCAATCTCAAATTAGATAAATTCAACACCGATCGCAACAGCCCCGCCGCCGAAGCCGCCATTCAGAAAGACGTGCAACTCGCTCAAAAACTGGGCATCGAAGGCACTCCCTTCTTTATTATGAACGGCAAAACTTTCTCCGGTGCGATCGAGATTTCAGAGATGGAAACCATTCTCGCAAGTGTCTCCAAATAACAGGGAAATAGACACAAAAAAGAATTTTTTGTGTCTATTTCACTTTTTCGCTGCTATCTCAAGTCTGAGTCATTAAAGATGCGTTCCCAGGCTAAAGTCTGGGAACAGTAAAAATTTAATACGCAGTCACTGCGAGTAAATGTTCCTTAAAAAAGAAAGGTACGTTGTTGCGCTTGGGCGCTCTTTTATACCATTTTGACAAAAGAGTGCTACACAGTCAATGTTTTGTTTTTTTATCAAACCGTTGTGGTCAGGTGCGTCGCTGCTAAATAGTCGATAGGTAGCTCGGGATTGTTCGTGGCGACACACCCTACAAATACTAGCGAGCTAAAGTCAGGCAATTCACTTTAGGTTGTGAAACTTTACATTGTGTTACATACTTGAATTTATTTGCGCCTACCTACTTCAAGCTATATTTACTCACAAATTTCTACCATTGGGAACAAATTGGCTCTAGGATTTGTCTTAGGGAACTTTAATAGTTATGGACGTACTAACAACCTAATTGTGTGATTCTGAGTCCTGAGCGCGAGGGTTGCGATCGCGAATAATCCCCAACTATTGCAACACAATCCAGACAGCGACCAGGACTGTTTCAGTGGCTCATAGCTTAATAATTATATCTTGCCTTTGGCCAGCTTTATTCGACCTAGCTAGTAGGTTCAAATGATTATTTTTCAATACAGATTTGATTTTTTTAGGCAATAAAATCGCCACTTGTGAGTTCCATTTTAAGTGCATCTACGAGGAAAAATTATCATGCAAAAAATTACAGAAATAGTTTTCATCGCTCCAACCGTTGAAGATTACCAAACCCTTGCACAAAGCGCCGAACCAAGGACAGAGACATTTATACTCGATCGCGCGGGGGATGGAATCGAGCAAATTACACAGTTACTAGCTAGCTACACCGATATTTCAGCAGTTCACATTGTTTCTCACGGCGGGCCTGGAAGTTTGCAACTCGGGGAAATTGAGCTAAATTCTGGCAATCTAGACGGCTGGGCCGATCGACTCCAGCAATGGAAAAAGGCCTTAACCCCCAACGCGGATATCCTGTTGTACGGTTGTAACGTGGCGGCAGAAATCGCCCCACCCGTAGGAGAACTCTCATTTCTGCAACGCCTCAATCAACTCACAGGTGCAAACATCGCCGCCTCCAATAGCCTGACAGGGAGTGCTGCATTAGGCGGTAACTGGGATTTAGAAGTAACAATTGGCTGTGTTGAGACAGAAGCGGCATTTAGTCAAGAGGCGATCGCAGCTTACAATCACGTTTTAGCCACCATCAACGTCACCACGATCGCCGATGAAGATAACGGCATTTTGGGTGGAGGTAGTGGCATCTCCTTGCGCGAAGCCATTCGGTACTCTGGGACAGGCGACACCATCAATCTGCCAGCGGGTACTTACACGCTGACTATTACTGGTGCTAACGAAAACTTGGGGGCGACAGGCGACCTCGACATTACCAAAAACCTCACCATCACGGGTGCAGGCGCAGCAACCACAACTATCAACACTGCCACCGGTTGGAACGATCGCGTGTTTCACGTCCTTAACGGCAATACCTTCAGCCTGGACGGCGCGACTATCTCAGGGGGGAACGTCACTCCCGATATCGGTGGCGGCATCTTGAACGAAGGCACTTTGACTGTTACCAATTCTACTTTTGAAAACAACAAAGCCAACTCAGGCGGTGCTATCAACAATAGCGGGAGTCAAATGACTGTTAGTGGCAGCACCTTCGCCCTGAATACAGCGGGTGGTGGCGGGGCGATATTCAACAATAGTCTGGGAAAGGCGACAATTGACAGCAGTATCATCAACAACAACCAGGCGACTGGGTTCGGCGGTGGCGCCATCCGAATCCTGTTCGGCGAACTGAGCATTACTAATAGCAGTATTACCAACAATGAGGTGACATCTCAAGGTGGTGGTGCCATTTACAACGAAGCTACGCTTACCATCACTGGCAGCACTTTCTCCGGCAACAAAGCAAGCGATCCTACTTGGGGAGGTGGCGCAATCTACAGTGGTGGCACTCTCAACATCACTAATAGTACGCTTTCCGGCAACACGGCCGCAGAAAGAGGCGGTGCTATTTGGTGGATTGGTAATGCTGGGACGATCGCGAACAGCACCATTACAAATAACACGGCCGACTCAGACGCCACCAACGGCGCTACTGACAATGGCGGTGGTATATTCAGCAGTGCTGCGACGATCGGCCTGAGAAATACCATCATCGCCGGTAACTTGGATGCTTCGACCGCAGCAGGAACTATCGTGCCCGACGTTTCAGGAAACATCACCGGGAATAACAACAATCTGATCGGCAGCCTGACGGGCAACACGGGTACCATTGGTACGGGTACTGACATCGTTAATTTAACTCCAGGACTAGCAGCACTGGCAAATAACGGTGGCATCACCCAGACTCACGCCTTACTGCCTGAAAGTCCTGCCCTTGACAGGGGTAATAGCGCGATCGCACCTACTACAGATCAGCGTAACTTACCCCGGCCCTCTGGCAGCGCTGTTGACATCGGCGCGGTTGAATTGCAGCAGACTGTCAGCATTACCGCGACGGATACTTCAGCAACTGAAACTCCGATCGATACAGGTACTTTCCGCGTCAGCCGCAGCGACAGCACGATCGGTAATTTAACTGTAAATCTCGCGATCGATCCCAGCAGCACCGCCGTTGCTGCCGACTACACCCTCAGCAGTGCCTTTCCCGTCACTATTCCCAACGGACAGAGCTTTGTGGATGTGATTCTGACTCCGGTTGATGACACTATACCCGAGTTGGCAGAGACGCTGCGGTTGAATTTGGCAAATGGAAATTATACGATCGCACCTGCCAGCAACAATGCTACGGTAACAATTGCAGCCAATGATGCGATTTCTTATGCGATCGCACTTACAAATCCAGCCACAAGTTCCCTCACAGAAGGGAATTCCGGCACCAAACCCGTCTCTTTTACCGTCACCCGCAGCGGTGGTACGGCGGTAGCAAGTAAAGTAGATTATGCGATCGCAGGCACTGCAACTAACGGCGCAGACTACAATAACATCAATGCTGCGGGGGCTACTACCGCTACAGGGACGATCGCCTTTGCCGCCAACGAAACTTCTAAAACTATCGCGATCAATGTCTTGGGCGACACCCTAGTTGAACCTGACGAGACAATTACCGTCACCCTCAGCAACCCGAATTTGACCGCAGCGCCGGAAAGCTCTACTGTTACTGCTAGCACTGCGACTGTGACGATCGCCAATGATGACACGTCTAGTCTGTCGATCGGCGATGTAACTGTTACCGAGGGAAATACGGGTACTGTTAATGCCAACTTTACCGTCTCCCTCTCAGCAGCTTCTAGCCTTCCCGTCACCGTCAATTACGCCACGTCAGACGGCACTGCTAACACTGCTGATAGCGATTACGCAGCGGCAACAGGAAGCCTCACCTTCAATTCCGGGGAAACTACAAAAACCATTGCTGTTGCTGTCAACGGCGATTCTAAGTTTGAAGCTGACGAAACATTTAACGTCAACCTCAACACTCCGGTTAATGCGACTATTGCTAAAGCAACAGGCATTGGGACGATCGTGAATGACGACTTACAGTCTCCCACGCCCACTCCGACTCCGACTCCAATTCCAACTCCAACTCCAACTCCAACTCCAATTCCAACTCCAACTCCGACTCCAATTCCAATTCCAACTCCGACTCCAATTCCAATTCCCACTCCGACTCCAATTCCCACTCCGACTCCAATTCCCACTCCAACTCCAATTCCCACTCCAACTCCAACTCCAATTCCAATTTCAATTCCAACTCCAACTCCAATTCCAATTTCAATTCCAACTCCAACTCCAATTCCCACTCCAACTCCAATTCCCACTCCAACTCCAATTTCAATTCCCACTCCAATTTCAACTCCAATTTCAACTCCGACTCCAACTCCAACTCCAATTCCCACTCCAACTCCAATTCCCACTCGAATTCCGACTCCAATTTCAACTCCGACTCCAACTCCAACTCCAATTCCCACTCCAACTCCCACTCCAACTCCGACTCCAACTCCCACTCCAACTCCAACGCCAGAAATTCAAGACAAAGATTGCATTTGCCAGCAGATAACCTTCCCCAGCCTGACTGCTATTGGCGGCGCCAACCAAACAAATACCAACAATATCAACGGTACAGAAAGCGACGACACTCTGCTGGGTTCCATTCGCAATGACAATATCAACGGTTTAGACGGTAACGACTTGTTATTTGGCTTTACTGGCGATGACAATATTTATGGCGGAATTAACAGCGATGTCCCGCTTAGCCCCGGTAAAGATGACGATCGGATTTTTGGCAATGAGGGTGATGATTACCTCAATGGCCAGGCTGGGGATGATTTAATCTTTGCGGGCGAGAACAATGATGTGGTTTACGGTGGCAAAGATGACGACCTAATTTTTGGGGACAAGGACAGCGATACTTTAATTGGTGGTGAGGGTAACGATACTTTATACGGCGGCACTCTTAACCCTTTAGACAGCGATTCTACAGGTCGCGATTTGCTATTTGGTCTTAATGGCGATGATTACTTGAACGGGAAAGAAGCCGAAGATTCCCTTTCTGGCGGTGATGGAAATGATACACTGCACGCTGGCAAAGGCGATGATTTAGTCTTGGGAGACTCGGGCAACGATTTGTTGTTTGGCGATGAGGGCAGCGATACTCTCTGTGGCGGTGACGGGGAAGATACTGTGTACGGGGATATTGGCACCGCTATGCCGAGTTCTGCGGGCATTCAAGACCAAATCTGCGGCGGTGAGGGCAACGATTGGCTGTTAGGCAATGAAGGTGAGGATACTGTCTGCGGTGATGCTGGGAATGATTGGCTGTTTGGAGGTGAGGGTAATGATACTCTGATTGGAGGTACTGGGAGCGATCGATTTATTTTAGGTGTTGGTCTCGGCAGCGATACTATTTTAGACTTTCAAGATGGGATAGATGCGATCGGCTTGAGTGGTGCTTTAAGCTTTTCGCAACTGAGCATTGTTGTAGAAAATAATTCTACTTTGCTCCGAGTTACCAGTTCCAATCAACTTTTAGCAACTCTCACCAATGTACCAGCGGGGCTGATTAATATTGCCGATTTTGCAGCAGCGATCTAAATCGATACCCGTGAGAACACGGGAATACCGGGTTTTTTGACAAAAATACTGCGTTACAGCCCACAGATTTGCTAAAATACCCGGTTTCTATCGGTTCGTAGTGCGGACTTCAGTCCGCAGAATAAGAGCGGACTGAAGTCCGCACTACGAACCTTAGTTATTGCGCGGAGATGATATTAAATATCGCAAAAAAGCTGAAACCCGATTGAAATTGTTAGCATAAAGGCAATCGAGACGATGTGAGTTCCGATTCCGTTTGATTTATCAACTATGGAGGACTACTTCTATGCCATCTTCGACATCTCCTACAGAGCGAACCAGTGGATTATACGTGCGTTCCCCGGAGGGAGAACAAATCGTTTTTCCTCTGAAGCATACAGAAGTCAGAGCCAAAATAGCCGGAAATCTCTCGCGAGTTGAAGTCTCCCAAAAATTTGAAAATCCTTTTACTAAGCCGTTGGAAGCCGTCTATATTTTCCCGCTACCTGCGGAAGCCGCGGTAGATGAGATGGAAATCAAAATTGGCGATCGCACTATTAAAGGCAGCATCAAAAAACGCGAAGAAGCTCAACGCATTTACGAAAAAGCCAAACAAGAAGGGCGGACTGCGGGTTTGCTGGAACAAGAGCGAGATAATATTTTCACCCAATCCCTCGCCAACATCAAACCGGGAGAAGAAATCGAGGTCACGATTCGCTATACTGACAGCTTGAAATTTCTAGCTGGCGATTATGAATTTGTGTTTCCGATGGTTGTCGGGCCGCGATATATTCCCGGTACGCCACTGGATGAAACAACCGCCAGCGGTAGCGCCCCAGCCCCAATGACAGTCAATTCGTCTACCGATATCGTCCCCGATGCGTCGCGGCTGAATGCCCCGATTTTGCCGCCGGGAATGCGATCGGGACACGATATCGGCGTGACGCTGGAAATTGAGGCGGGCGTACCAATTCGTAATGTCAATTCCCCATCTCACAAACTGCAAATTGAATATTTTGACTCACCTCAAACTTCCCCAAGCAGCGAGGAAAAAAATGGGATGAAGGTGTGCGTTCAGTTGGGAAATGCAGATACAATTCCCAACAAAGATTTGATTGTTCGCTATCATATTTTGGGTCGAGAAACTCAATCGACGGTATTAACTCAATCGGACGCTCGCGGCGGGCATTTTGCAGTTTACTTGATTCCGGCGATCGAGTACAAAACCGATGAAATTGTGCCGAAAGATGTCGTCTTTTTAGTCGATACTTCCGGTTCGCAAGCCGGTGCGCCTTTGCAGCAATGTCAGGCATTGTTGCGGCAGTTTATTAATGGGCTGAATCCGGCGGATACTTTCTCGATTCTGGATTTTTCTAACTCGGTGCGGCAACTGTCAACACAACCGCTACCGAATACAGCAGAGAATCGGCAAATGGCGATCGCACATATCAACAAACTCTGCGCTTCTGGCGCTACGGAAATGTTGGGCGGAATTCGGGCGGCGATCGATTTTCCCGCACCATCGGGGCGCTTGCGAAATGTGGTATTTCTCAGCGACGGTTATATCGGCAACGAAAACCAAGTTCTCGCCGAAGTGCAGCAGCATCTCAAACCGGGGAATCGCCTGTACAGCTTCGGTGCGGGGAGTTCCGTCAATCGTTTTTTACTCGATCGCATTGCCGAAATTGGGCGGGGGTTCTCCCGGATTGTCACCCACGACGAACCAGTTAACGAATTTGTCGAAAAGTTCTTCCGCCAAATCAACAATCCCGTGTTGGTGAATCTGGAAATTACTTGGCAGGGAGAGGGCGAAAATCCGGTAATTTATCCTTCAATTGCACCTGATTTATTTGCCGAACAACCCCTCGTTCTATTTGGCAAAAAGGGCGATCGCCAAGCTGGAACACTTCAGATAAAAGGGGTTAGCGCAGGCGGACACCAGTACGTCCAAACCTACGAAATGAACTTTACCGATCCTGGAAATCCGGCATTAGCCCAGCTTTGGGGGCGGCACCGCATCAAAGATTTGATGAATCAGATGGTGCAGTACGAAACCAAGGTGGGAGTGGAAACAGTGACGGAAACGGCGCTAACCTATCAGCTTCTGTCGCAGTACACGGCTTTTGTGGCTGTCAGCGATGACGTGCGCGTCGAACCGGGTACGGAATCGATCGCGATGAACCTGCCTGTAGAAATGCCGGAAGCGGTAGAATATGGGCAAGTATTTGAGAGTGTCAGTCTAGAAGACTTGCGAGCTGCTCGGACTGGAATGTCGTATTTGGGCTCTCTCGACACTGGGGAAGAACTAGAGCGTGGCATCTCGTTGCCCGCGAGGGTTTTTGAGGGGTCTCGTAAAGAGCGGTCGATATGCTACTCTCCAAGTGCACCACCAAGCGCCGAACTATCGCCAATCGTACAGCAAGTAAAAGTCGTCATCGCCACAGGGTTAGATCGAGCGACGATCGCTAGTTTAAACAAACACCTGCAAGTCCTTACTTTTCCGGGAGAATTCAACGGCGAACTGGCATTAGAAATTATCATCCGCAAAGGGCGTATCACCCGGATACTTGTAAATGAAGATGCCTCGACGGTGACTGATGCGGAGGTCATTAAAGAGATTAAACGATCGCTCTTTAGTTGGCTAATTCCTGGCTTAATTAAGGATATCGAACGATCGCTCTTTAGTTGGCTAATTCCTGGCTTTGTGAAGGATACTGTTAAGCTGACGTTGCAGGTTAGATCTTGATACTTTGAGGTCTGAGAATGTCCCGTCAATATTTGACATCATGTTCGATCGATTACCATAACAAAAATGGTTCGTAGTGCGGACTTTAGTCCGCAACATGAGAGCGGACTAAAGTCCGCACTACGAACCTTACTGTTTGAATTAAACCGCAGCCAACTCTGGAGTCGGACGCTTGCTGTGGCGGATACCCTCGATCGCACCTGCGTAATCCTTCGCCTTAAACACAGCAGAACCTGCTACGATCGCATTTGCCCCTGCTTCCAGCACCTGCCAAGTATTGTCTACCTTCAAACCGCCATCGACTTCAATCCAAGGATCGAGGCCTCTCTCGTCGCACATTTGGCGCAACTTGCGAATTTTCGGTACCATAGTCGGGATAAAACTTTGACCGCCAAAGCCAGGGTTGACGCTCATAATCAGGATTAAATCGCAAAGTTCCAGCACGTGCTCGATCAACTCCAGCGGCGTCGAAGGGTTCAAAACCACACCAGCCATTTTGCCCAATTCCCGAATTTGACCCAGGGTGCGGTGCAAGTGAGGCGAAGCATTGTGTTCGGCGTGCACCGAAATAATGTCAGCACCAGCCTTAGCGAAGTCCTCCACGTACTTCTCCGGCTCCACAATCATCAGGTGGACATCCAGGGGCTTGGTAGTAACGGGGCGAATTGCTTCGACAATCAGCGGCCCGATCGTAATATTAGGTACAAAGCGACCGTCCATCACATCTACGTGAATCCAGTCGGCGCCGGCGCGATCGACAGCCTGAATCTCTTCTCCGAGACGGCTAAAATCGGCGGATAATATTGATGGAGAAATAACGATCGATTTTTGGGATTTGGTCATGGCTAGGTCTGTGTCTCCTGTCTCCTGTGCTGTATCCAGTTTATCAAAATACGGCGATCGGGGCTCAAAGTTGTGAATAATAGCTAGGGACAGGTTTAGCGGAAAAACTTGACCTTTAACCCGCAATTTTTGTGCAAAACTCGCTCAGCTCTCCGAATTTGGGTTTAGGATATAATTTTTACCTCTAACAAATAAGTTTCGTGCAAAACTAGACCTGCTGCAAATTTTCAGTAGCGAATTATGAAAAATACAGATCCCTTAGACAATCCCGAACTCGATCGGGCAAGTCTGTTTGTACTAATGATCCCAGTCATCGGGTTTTTCCCCGCCCTGTGGAATCTTTACCGCCGTCAGGGCACCCCCGAACGCCAAGCCGTCAGCCGCTTGGCAATTGCCCTTGCTTTTAGTTGGCTTTTAGGACATATTCTTTTAGAAGCTGGAGCGATTTCTGCGGAATCTCCGACACTTACCATGTTATTAATGAGTAGCCTGCTGACAACCAGCTATTTTATCGTTGCTCTGGGACTGATGGTTCGCCTCTGGAAGCGTCAACCGCTATGGTTGCCC
Source organism: Microcoleus sp. Aus8_D2 (assembly GCF_036702665.1). Taxonomy (NCBI): domain Bacteria; kingdom Bacillati; phylum Cyanobacteriota; class Cyanophyceae; order Oscillatoriales; family Microcoleaceae; genus Microcoleus; species Microcoleus sp. Aus8_D2. The sequence goes on along the minus strand of NZ_JAUBUN010000023.1, from coordinate 69,777 downwards.
GGAATTAGCCGCGTAGCCGAGCAAGTGGTCGGCAAACATTTATCATAATTTAGGGTTCCTTTAAGCCCCTACCGTATTGATTGAGTGCGTTTTCAGCTTGATACTACATATTGTCACGATCTTTTTTATTTTTGTTGTGTGTGAGGAAGCCAGTGCCAGCTCAAAAAACTCCTAATCAAGACCCTATCAAACAATCAACCGCTCAACCTTCAACCAAAAAATCGAACCAGCCCCATCGAGGCCGTTGGCTGGGTTTTGGTTTTGGTTTGGCTGGAGTAGCCATGCTCTCAGCCACAGCCGGAGCGCTGCTAGCCGTCTCCCTTTCCACAACGCCACTTCAGCAACAAAAGTTGAGTCCTGAAGAAGCGGCGGTGTTTTCTCAAGGCGACATGGCAAAACTCAGCATGAAGATGCCGGAGCTAACTCGCCCAGTTAATATTTTAGTTTTAGGACTTAAGGTTCTGAGTTCAGACCTCGAAGGCCATCCCGATAAGGATCAGGGATACGATGTCTGGCAAAACTCTTTTAAGGGGTTAACCGATACTATGCTGTTAGTGAGGTTTGACCCTCAAAATAAAAAAATAAGCGTGCTTTCCATTCCGCGAGACACCCGCACCTATGTTGAAGGTAGGGGTGTCGTGAAAATCAATGAGGCTAATTACTACGGCGGCCCGGCTTCTTCAGCGAAGTCAGTCAGCGGACTGCTGGGCGGCGTGGGAATTGACCGCTATGTCACAGTCAATATTCAAGGTATCAAAAGTTTGGTAGATGCCCTGGGCGGCATTACTATTAATGTCCCTAAAGACATGAAGTATACCGATGAAAGCCAGCATTTATATATTGATTTAAAGGCTGGCAAACAGCGTCTCAACGGCGAACAAATCGTGCACTATTTGCTTTACCGGCACGACGATTTGGGCGATATCGGGCGAGTGCAGCGCCAGCAATTGTTGATGCGGGCTTTTGTGGAAGAGCAAGTTAATGTTGGTTTGCTGTCTCGCTTGCCGAAGATTTTGTCGGTGATTCAGTCTCACCTTGACACGAATTTGAGTATAGAAGAATTGGTGGCTTTGGCTGGTTTTGCTACTCAAACCGATCGCGCTGGCGTGCAGATGTTGATGGTTCCGGGCAAATTCAGCGATCCTAAGGACTACAAGGCAAGTTTTTGGTTGCCAGACCAAAATGGCATCGAAACTCTGGTAGCAGAGCATTTTGACTTCGGTCAAAATACTTGGACAATCGAGAATGCTGATTCGACTTTCCTGAAGGTGGCGGTGCAAGACAGTACGGGCGATCGATCGGCTGTTGAAGATTTTGTCAGGACTTTAACTCGGGCAGGCTATCGGAATGTTCAGGTTTCTAGAGCTTGGTCTGAACCGCTAGACGTAACTACGATTGTAGCTCAAGACGGCGACATTAAAGGTGCTCAAGCGATTCGCCAGTCTTTGGGTTTTGGAGATGTGCTGGTTGAGAGTACCGGTGCTTTGCAGTCGGATGTGACAATCAGATTGGGTAAGGATTGGCTGAGTAAAAAAACTCAGTCCGGTGGGGGACTTTAAGTCTTTTTAAACTGGGTTTTAAATTCGGTATTTGTAGGGACACAGCAATGCTGTGTCCTCTTTTTTTTTATGAGTTTAGATGAGGGCGATCGCTTTGAAAGTCGATCGCACCCTACGGCCAAATAAAATAACCGCAACCATGTCATTCCCAGCGGAGCCAAGTGAAATGAAGCCATCGCACCCACAACCAACCTAAAAAACTCCCAAGAAAATAAGAGGGAAAATCCGACCAACTAAAGGTATTGCCCAATACCAGCCTTCCCGGCAAAGTAGCTCGAATTGCTTGTAAAAATGGAGGTTTCCACAGTTGGAGAAACTCGATCGCGCACGTAGCAAGACATACAGCTACAGCAGCCCTATTTTGCGAAAATCGAGGCCAGATGAAAACTACCAGCGAAATCCAAAACATTTCATAAGCTATGCCCCCAAAATAATCCTTGAACCATTCCGGTGCAGCGCCGTGAGAAAATCTCACCACATAACCTAAAGGGACAATCACAATTATACCGATGAGCAGGGCTATTCGATATTTGAAAAAACGGTGATTAAAAGTCATTGGATTTGAGATTTTAGTTAGATAAATGGGATATTTAAAATTTAATATGATTGGGATTGACACACTAACTGTTTTTTTTACTAAAACACGCCTGAGAATATGAGTTTAAAAACCCGGTTTATGAGAGTTACTGTGCGTAATTTGTGATGATTTTAAACCTTTCCAATCAGCAAATAAGTCCTCATTTCTCCCTTACCTTTGATGAACATCACTCCTCTATCCTCAAAAATATATTTATCGCCCAACAATTCGCGAGTTGCTTCTGTGACGTGAATGCAGCCCGGAATGCCGTGAGATTCCATCCGCGAAGCCGTATTTACCGCGTCGCCCCACAAATCGTAAATAAACTTTTTCGTGCCAATTACGCCCGCTACTACAGCCCCGGTATTGATGCCGATGCGAATGCTTAAAGAGTGACCGCGGGCGATGTTAAATAAACCGATCGCCTTTTGCATACCGATCGCCATTTGGGCTACAGCTTCCGCGCCATCGCTCCGAGGGATCGGAATGCCGCCAGCTACCATATAACCGTCGCCAATTGTCTTGATTTTCTCTAAATGGTGCAAATCGGTCAGGCGATCGAACTCGCTGAAGATTTCGTTAAGCAAGTACACCAATTCTTTGGGAGTGATTTGAGACGAAAGCTGAGTAAAGCCAACGATGTCGGCAAACAAAATTGTCACCTCGGCGAATCCTTCAGCAATGTTTGTTTCGTTTTGTTTTAAACGTTTAGCAATTGATTGCGGTAAAATATTTAATAGCAATTGCTCCGACTTTTCCTGTTCCGCGCGGATGGCGGCCTCGACTTGCTTGCGATCGCTAATATCCCGGACAAAGGCGCAGTGGTACTCGCTGCCGTTGAATTCTAAATAATTGGCTGTTACTTCGACGGGAAAAAGTTTGCCGTGTTTGGTGCAATGCTGAGATTCCAGGGTAAGAGAGCCGCATTTCTTGATAGTTGGCCAGTGCAGCGGCCAGATTTCGGCGGTAAAGTTGCTATCGATTTGGCTGAGATTCATTGACAGCAACTCGCTGCGGGAATAGCCGAGGGAAACACAAGCTGCATCGTTAGCGTACAGTATTTTAGTATCCCTTCCGATCCAAAAAATCGCATCGCCGGCTCGATCGACCGAAAACTGAGTCAGTTGCAGAGCGTTGTTGGCAGTTTCCAGTTGTGCGGTACGATCGACCAATGCTAAACGGTTTAAATATCGATCGGTAATATCGTTGAGCAGCCACAGGCGGCCCGGTACGTCGCGCAGCAAAGTAGGAGTGCTCGACAGATTCAAGACTTGGCAGTTGGGTTGGGAAAAAACCCACTCCCAATCGCGAATCTTAGCGTCTGCTTTGCTAAAAAAATCTGCTGCTTTGGCTGCAATTTCCTCTGAATTTGTGGCCCTAGATCGCAATTTTGCCATCGCATCAGCAATCGCCGCCGCTTCTTGAGCGCCTTCTGTCAAACCGAACAGTTGAGCCGCCACACTATTAATCCAACCTTGTTCGCCACTGGCGTCCACAAATACCACCCCCTGCGGTATCGTCTGCAAAATCGCGCTGTAGCGAGTTTGCAGCTTTTCTAGGCGGAAGTTGGCGTAATGAAACCTGAGTATGGTGCTCAATCCCCCCAGCACTGACTCGGTGAAGTTTTGAAAATAGGCAGAAACTCGGTAGGGGCGGTACCAAACCAGGACGATCGCCCCTGGTTTGGGCCCCCGAACCACTTCATCTCCCTCAGGTGCAGACAGCGGCAGCACTGCGAGGGATTTTGCTCCTTTGCTGAGTAAGGTACGGTTAGCGCCGGGAGTTGTGGCGTAGTCCCAATAGTAGATGCAGCGGTTGTTGGCTAGGGCCCCGGCAAAGATTTTCGGACTGGTGAATCGACTCGGCAAAGCTGTGGCGGGCACGCAGGCGATCGCCTCGGCAGTTACGTCATCGAGTTGGCGCAGGGCGATCGCTGCATCGGCTTTAGCATACTCCCGTAGCATTGTCAAAGTTTTAGCAATAACTGTCTGAGCGCCTTCTGTATCCCCGGTACGGGTGACGGCTGCGAGTACATTCTGCGAAGCCAATTGCCACTCAACTCGCAACAGAAACCTCCGCGCCAGAATGCTGAATGCCACAGCGATAGCGAGTGTCATCCACGAGTCGAGCAGCAAGTCACCGGCGGCGGGAAACAAAACTTTCAAACCCGTCAGGAGTCCCAGCATTCCCAGCAACGCCCGATCGCGCGGTAGCAGCACGCACAGGAGAAATACGATACTTTCGTCGATCGAACAACTGACTGCTGTGTGTTGCCAACTGTCGATCGCGATGAAAAAAACAAACAGCAATACCAAAGGCATCCTGAACGTCGGCAAACTGTCGGGATGGCGCAGCGCTGAAGATTGAAAAATTAAAAATAAACTGTTTTTTGGCAGTTTTAGACTTAATTCAGGAATTTTCTTGAAATAGTTAAAGCATTTTTCCCGCCAGTCCATTTTTTATTTTTGACTTATAATTTTTGATTATTTTTTAGGGCGAGGAAAGATAGGATGCGATCGCCTGCGTGATTTTCCCTGGTGCGCTGATGTGGGGAAAATGACCCCGCGCATCTATTTCTATCAGTTGACTTTTGGGTATTTTTTGAGCCATATATCGGCCTACATCCACAGGTACGGCGGGGTCATCCTTCGCTTGGAGAATCAGTGTCGGTACTTTTAGCTGCGGTAATTGCGATCGATAATCCGACTCAAAAATCACCTTAATTACAGCTTGGGCAATATCTGGGCGGATAGCAGTTAGAGTCTTGGCAAACTGGGCTGCTAATTCCGGCTGCTCTGGGTGACTCATCATTAACGGCGCAAAACCGCTAGCCCATGCGTAGAAATTAGACGACATCGCCGCGTACAAGCTATTGAGGTCAGACGGCTCAAAACCGCCTACGTATCCCGTATCATTTAAATAACGTGGAGATGCACCAATAAATACAAGCTTGTTAAATAGTTTTGGCTCGGCTAGGGCTGCTAACAAGCCAATCATACCGCTAACCGAGTGACCAATTAAATTACAATGTTTCAAATTTAACTCGCAGCAAAGCTCTAGCAAATCTTCTGCATAGCTGTGAATGCTGCTGTAGCGGTGCGGGCTGTAGGCAGCAAAATCGGAATTTCCAGCCCCAACGTGGTCAAAAAGTACGATGCGGTAGTTGGGTGCAAAGGTGGCTACCTGATGTCGCCAAGCTGTTTGATCCGTCCCGAAGCCTTGCGCAAAAATCAGGGTTTGAGCGCCTTTACCCAGGATCTTGACATTGTGGCGCTCAGCGAGCGAAGTTTTCATTTTTGTAATTTTTATTAATTTAATACTTAATATTATCATGTATGTTTATATGGGAGGATGTGTTCGGAGCGCGATATTTTTAAGCATCTTATATCCGCTAAAGTCCTCACACTAAAATAGGTTTGTAGTGAGGACTTTAGTCCGCAGAAAAATCTTAGGACTGAAGTCCTCACTACGAACCTAGAATTTTTAGGACTGAAGTCCTCACTACGAACCTAGAATTTTTAGGACTGAAGTCCTCACTACGAACCTAGAATTTTTAGGAC